>DAHWFQ010000174.1:0-7919 GCA_027324895.1 Actinomycetota bacterium
CCGGTAGCCCACCCCGCGCACGCACTCGACGATGTTCGGTCCCCCGGCGGCCGCCACCTTGGCGCGCAAGCGCGAGATCGCATCCTCGATCGCGCGCTCGCTACACACGCCCTTCCACCCGATGAGCCGCAGGCTGGGACGGTCGATCACATGGCGTGGTCGGTCCATGAATGCCTCGAGCAGGTCGAACTGCAGCTGACTGAGGACGACCTCCGTGTCACGGACGTACAGCCTTCGTCCGTCGCGGTCGAGCAGCAGTGGATGGATGCGGATGCAGCCCAGTTCAATGACGGCGCGTGACGCTCCGTGTTCGTTCATTGCAACCCCCTGGGCGGCACGCTAGGGGGCTGCCATGCTCGGTCCACAGGGGTCGAACGGCCTTGACACTGGCGGCTCGCCGCGCGGCAGCCGTGACACCGTCGTGGCGCGCCGTGGGGTCGCCCGGGGTCACGTATGGTGGACCAATTCCGATCGAGGCAGGGCACGCATGGATGAGATCTCGTTTCGCAGCGATGTGACCGTTGAACTGGTGAAGCACGCCGCTTCCGACGCGGATGTCATCTGGGCGGCACGGGTGTCGACCAAGGGCGAGCAGTCGCTGGAGGACGTGGAGGCCGACTCCAGCCGGTCCGGTGGGCTCATCAACTACCTGATGCGCGACCGGCACGGGTCACCGTTCGAGCATGCCAACTTCACCTTCTTCGTACGCGCCCCCATCTTCATGTGGCGCGAGCACTTCCGTCACCGCATCGCGTCGTACAACGAGGAGAGCGGCCGGTACAAGGTGCTCGAGCCCGTCTTCTACGTACCTGGACCCGAGCGCAAGCTGGTGCAGGTCGGCAAGACCGGCGCCTACGAGTTCGTCGACGGGACGCCCGAGCAGTACGAGACGGTCGTCGCCGCGACCAAGGAGGCCTGCCACCAGGCCTACGCTGCGTACAACCGCATGCTCGAGGCGGGTGTCGCCCGTGAGGTCGCCCGCATCGTGCTCCCGCTCAACATCTACTCCTCCGCGTACGTCACCATCAATGCGCGTTCACTCATGAACTTCCTGTCCCTGCGCACCACGAGCCCGGACTCCCGCTTCCCCTCGTTCCCCCAGCGGGAGATCGAGATGGTCGGGGAGAAGTACGAGGCGGTGTTCCGCGAACTCATGCCACTCACGCACGCCGCCTTCGTCGCCAACGGCCGGGTCGCCCCTTAGCGCGATGCGGAGCGCCGCGCCCCGATCGGCTCGCGCTGCGCGGAGGTGGTACGGCTAACCTTTGAGCATGAGTCCTACTGGTACTGCCGCCAATCCCTTCGGCACCATGCTCACGGCCATGGTGACGCCGTTCAAGGCCGACCTCAGCGTGGACTACGGGGCTGCGCAGCAGTTGGCGGCGGACCTGGTGGCCCTCGGCAATGACGGACTCATCATCAACGGCACCACCGGCGAGGCACCGACCACCATGCCGGAGGAGAAGGCGAAGCTGGTGGCGGCAGTGGTGGAGGCGGTCGGCGACCGCGCCTTCGTGGTCGCCGGTGTCGGCAACAACGACACCGCCGATTCGGTGGAGCATGCCAAGGAGGCGGCCAAGGTCGGTGCACATGGGCTGCTCGTCGTGTGCCCGTACTACAACAAGCCGACCCAGGAGGGCGTCATCGCCCACTACCGCGCCATCGCCGATGCCACGGACCTGGGCGTCGTCACCTATGACATCCCGGGGCGCGCCGGCATCCAGATCGCGCACGAGACCTTCATCGAGCTTGCCAAGCACCCGCGCATCGTCGCCAACAAGGATGCGAAGGGCGATCCCTGGGCGGCCCAGCGCGCCATGCTCGCGACGGGTCTGCCCTTCTACAGCGGCGACGACACCTTGAACCTGTCATTGCTGGCCGTGGGTGCCTGCGGCTTCATCAGCGTCACCGGCCACATCGTGGCGGACCGGCTCAAGGCCATGGCATTCGCGTACCGCGCCGGCGATGTCGGGACGGCCCTGCGGATGAACCAGGAACTGGTGCCGGTGACACATGGCGTCATGGGGCGGGTGCCGGGCGCGATCGCGAGCAAGGCGGCGCTCGACCTGCTCGGGCGTGCGGGTGGCGGCGTGATGCGTCTGCCCATGGTGGCACTCGGTGCGCCCGGTCGCGAGACCCTGAGGGCGGATCTCATCGCCGGCGGCTTCGCACTCTGATGGTCCCCAACCTGGAGCTGCCGCCCAAGCTCGACAAGGGCACCCTGCGCGTCGTCCCCCTGGGCGGCATCGGCGAGATCGGCCGCAACATGACGGTCTTCGAGTTCGACGGGAAGTTGCTCATCGTGGACTGCGGTGTGCTGTTCCCCGAGGACTCGCAACCGGGAATCGACCTCATCCTCCCCGACTTCGACTACATCCGAGAACGTCTCGACGACATCGTCGGCATCGTCCTGACGCACGGCCATGAGGACCACATCGGCGCCGTCCCGTACCTCCTGCGCGAGAAGCGGGACATCCCCCTGCTCGGCTCGCGCCTGACCCTGGCGCTGGTCGAGTCCAAGCTCAAAGAGCATCGCATCACGGCGTACACGATGGAGGTGCGCGAAGGTCAGCGCGAGAGGCTCGGCGCCTTCGACCTGGAGTTCATTGCCGTTTCCCACTCCATCCCCGACGCACTCGCGGTCGCCATCTCCACGCCTGCGGGGGTCGTCGTGCACACGGGCGACTTCAAGATGGACCAACTCCCGCTCGACGGGCGCATCACGGACCTCAATGCCATGGCGCGACTGGGCGACGCCGGCGTCGACCTGCTCCTCGTCGACTCGACGAACGCCGAGGTGCCCGGCTTCCTGATCTCCGAGCGGGAGATCGAACCTGCGCTACACAAGGTGTTCGGCACCGCGCAGGGCCGCATCGTCGTGGCCTCGTTCGCCTCACACATCCACCGCGTGCAGCAGATCATCGATGTCGCGGTGCGCTACGACCGCAAGGTCGCATTCATCGGGCGCTCCATGGTGCGCACCATGGCGATCGCCCGCGACCTGGGTTACCTCAAGGTCCCTGGCGACACCATCATCGCCGTCGACGACCTCGAGAAGTACGACGACAGCAAGACGGTGCTCATCTCCACCGGCTCGCAGGGCGAACCGATGGCGGCCCTCGCGCGTATCGCCAATCGGGCCCACCAGATCAGCGTCGGCCCCGGCGACACCATCGTGCTCGCCTCATCGCTCATCCCCGGCAATGAGCATGCGGTCAACCGCATCATCAACAGCCTCACGAACCTCGGTGCGACCGTGGTGCACAAGGGCAACGCCAAGGTGCACGTCTCCGGGCACGCTGCCACCGGGGAACTCCTCTACCTGTACAACATCGTCAAGCCGCGCAATGTCATGCCGGTCCATGGTGAACCACGGCACCTCAGCGCCAACCTGAAGATCGCCATGAAGACGGGCCTGCCCCGGGAGCGCGTGCTGCTCACGCGCGACGGCTCGGTCATCGACCTCAAGGATGGCGTGGCCACCATCGTCGGGGCGGTGCCCTGCGGATACGTGTATGTCGACGGCTCCAGCGTCGGCGACATCTCCGAGGCGTCGCTGAAGGACCGGCGCATCCTCGGCGAGGAGGGCTTCATCTCCTGCTTCGTGGCTGTCGACCTCACCGAGTGCGTGGTGGTCGCCGGGCCGGAGATCCATGCGCGCGGCTTCAGCGAGGACGACGCCGTGTTCGACGAGATCCTCGCGGAGTTGCGCCGACTCGTCGAGGGCTCGGTAAAGGCCGGCATCACCGACCAGTACGAGTTGCAGCAGCTGGTGCGCCGCACGCTCGGCCGCTGGGTGTCGAACACGCTGCGACGCAAGCCCATGATCGTGCCGGTGATCGTCGAGGCCTGACGCCGTGCTGAGCGGTCCGGTGATCGCCGAAACGCAGGGCCCATCGCGGGTCTCGGGGCACTGCGGCCGATAGCCTGCAGCATCATGGCCAAACGCAAGCAGCCTTCCCCCTTGCCGGCCCGCATCGGCGCGGGCGTGGCGCACGTCCTGCGCCGCATCTGGGACGCGATCGCCCTCGGCGTCGGCTCCCTCGCCCGCGGGGTGGGCCGCAACGCCGCCTCACTCGACCCCGCGCACCGACGGGACGGCCTCGGCCTGCTCCTGACGCTCCTGTCCGTCGTCATGGCGGCCCCACTCTGGTTCGGCACTCGCGGGTGGTTCTCCACCATGGTGTCCGACGTCGTCACCCAGTTCACCGGCGCCTTCGACGTGGCCGTTCCCGTGATCGTCCTGTACATGGCGGCCCGCGTGCTCCGTCACCCGGAGGAGGGGCCCGACAACGGCCGTATCGCCATCGGGGGCAGTCTCTTCGTATGGATGCTGCTCGCGCTCCGCCAGGTGGCCTCGGGCGCCCCGTCCCCGGGGGATCCCGGTTGGCCGGAGAGCGGTGGCTTCCTCGGTTGGGCGATCGCGACCCCGCTGCTCGGCGCGGTGGGCAAGCCCGTCACGATCGTGATCGTCGTCCTGCTGCTGGTCTTCGCACTCCTGATCGTCACCAAGACGCCCGTGGCCCAGATCCCCACCCGATTCGCACTCATCCTCGCCTTCGTGCGCCGACGCCTGCCGCAGCGCCCACCGCGGCCCGAGGTCGAGGCCCCCCAGACCTTCGCGGCGGACACGCCGTTCGAACCGGTCGCAGTGATCGCGCCGGATCCGTCTACGGACGAGGTGGAGCCGGACGTTGACTTCGAGTACGACGACACCGACCTCGAGCACGACATCGCGGAGCAGGTGACGCAGATCGTGCCGCGCCCTGAGGTCGATCCGATGGCGGACACGGCCATCCTCGACCTCATCCGGCCCCCGGTCCCCACGGCCACGCCCCTCGCGAAGCCGGCCAAGCCGCGGCAGCTGCAGCTGTCGAGTGCGCTCAACTACAGGCTGCCCGCCGTCACGTCGCTGTCGAGTGGGGCGGTGCCGAAGAAGAACACCGTGGCCAATGACCGGATCATCGAGGCGCTGCGCAACGTCTTCGAGGAGTTCGAGGTCGATGCCGCCGTCACCGGCTTCCAGCGCGGTCCCACGGTCACGCGCTACGAGGTCGAGCTGGGGCCCGGCGTGAAGGTGGAGCGCATCACGGCGCTCGCGCGCAACATCTCATACGCGGTGGCCAGCGCCGAGGTGCGCATCCTGTCGCCGATCCCGGGTAAGTCAGCGGTCGGCATCGAGATCCCGAACACGGACCGCGAACTCGTGAGCCTGGGCGATGTGCTGCGCAGCAAGGCCGCCACCTCCGATCAGCATCCGCTGTTGGTGGCGCTGGGGAAGGACGTCGAGGGCGGGTTCGTCATGGCGAACCTCGCCAAGATGCCGCACATCCTGGTTGCCGGTGCGACGGGCGCCGGCAAGTCGTCCTGCATCAACTCCTTCATCACCTCCGTGCTCATGCGGGCCACGCCGCTCGAGGTGCGCCTGGTACTCATCGATCCGAAGCGCGTGGAACTCAATGCCTACGAAGGCGTACCCCACCTCATCACGCCGATCGTCACCAGCCCCAAGAAGGCGGCCGAGGTGCTGCAGTGGGTCGTCAAGGAGATGGACACCCGCTACGACGACCTCGCGGCATTCGGCTTCCGCCACATCGATGATTTCAACAAGGCGGTGAACGCCGGCAAGGTCGCGCTCCCCCCGGATTCGCAACGCGTGCTCAAGCCGTACCCGTACCTGGTGGTCGTCGTCGATGAGCTCGCGGACCTGATGATCGTCGCCCCTCGCGACGTCGAGGACTCGATCGTCCGCATCACGCAGTTGGCCCGAGCCGCCGGCATCCACCTGGTGCTTGCCACCCAGCGTCCGTCGGTGGACGTAGTCACCGGCCTCATCAAGGCCAACGTCCCGTCGCGGCTGTCCTTCGCGACCTCGAGCATCACCGATTCGCGCGTCATCCTCGACCAACCGGGCGCCGAGAAGCTGGTGGGCCAGGGTGACGGCCTCTTCCTCCCCATGGGCGCCAGCAAGCCCATCCGCATCCAGGGCGCCTTCGTGAGCGAGGCGGAGATCCGGGTGGTCGTCGCGCACTGCAAGTCGCAGGGCGAGGCCCAGTACCGCGACGACGTGGTGGGCACCAAGGCGGCCAAGGCGGAGGTGTCCGAGGACATCGGCGACGACCTCGACCTGCTGCTGCAGGCCATCGACCTGGTGGTGGGAACGCAGTTCGGCTCCACCTCCATGCTGCAGCGGAAACTGCGCGTGGGCTTCGCCAAGGCGGGTCGCCTCATGGACCTCATGGAGTCCCGTGGGATCGTGGGGCCCTCGGAGGGGTCCAAGGCTCGCGAGGTGCTCGTGAAGCCGGATGACCTCGCGGAGGCGCTCGAGCGCGTGCGCAGTTGAGCGGGTGTGGCATCGGCCGGGTTCCTTCGGCCAGCCCGCGAGGATACATTTGTCTGTGCAAGCTTCCGTGGGGCAATCGTTGGGACTCGTGTGGACGTTGGTGAACGACTCAAGCACGCGCGTGTGGAGCAGGGTCTCTACATCCCCGAGTTGGTCTATCGCACCCACATCCGGGCCGGGCTCATCGAGGACATAGAGCGGGGCGACTTCAGCAACTGCGGCGGCGACGTGTATGCGCGGGGCCATGTGCGCGTGCTGGCGACCGCACTCGGCTTGGACCCGGCGCCCCTCCTCCACGCGATGGGGGCGGAGGAGAGCCCGGTGGCTGCGGATGCCGCACTGGCCGGCGAGCCCGGCAGCACGAGCATCTGGGAGCTCGACAAGCGCGCCGTGTCCCTCGCTGAGCGCCGCACGCGCTGGGTGTTGTCGGTTGTGGCCATCGTGATCGTCGGCGCCCTGGTGTGGCAGGCGCACGCGCGGAACTCGGCGGTCGTCCTCGACAACGCCGTGGACTCCGCAAGCCGGGCCGCATCCGTCCTGCCCTCAGCCGCCGCCAGCGCCAGCGCCGCGCCGACCACCAGCGCGTCGAGCGCGCCGTCGGCCTCGGCAGCACCCTCGGCATCAGCCGTCACAGGCGTCATGACCGTGAAGTTCGACTGCTCTGCCACCTCGTGGGTCCGGGTGAGCAATGCCGCGGGGACGCTGTTCGTGGGCACCATGCACAGTGGTGACACGCGCACGCTCACCAGCCCGTCCGACGTCAACATCCGCATCGGGAACGCGGCCGGCATCACGCTGACCGTGAACGACGTGCAGGAGCCGAGCCTGGGTGCGTCGGGGCAGGTGTACGACCACACCTTCGCGCTCGGCTAGCCACAGCCGGCGGATAGGCTGCCCCCATGCAGCGCGTCCACATGATCACCTTGGGCTGCGCTCGCAATGATGTGGATTCCGATGAACTCGCGGCACGACTGGCCGCCGACGGATTCGAGATCGCCGAGGACTCGGCGAGCGCCGACGTCGTGGTGGTGAACACCTGCGGGTTCGTGGAGGCTGCCAAGAAGGACTCCATCGACACCATCCTGGCCCAAGCCGACCTCAAGGGCTCCGTCAGCGGGCCCCGGGCCGTGGTGGCCGTCGGTTGCATGGCAGAGCGCTACGGCCGGGACCTGGCGGCGGAACTGCCCGAAGCCGACGCAGTGCTCGGCTTCGACAGTTACCCGGACATCGCCGATCGCCTGCGACGCATCCTCGGCGGTGAGCACATGGAAGCGCATGTGCCACACGATCGCCGTAGCCTGCTGCCCATCGCACCCGCGCAGCGCGCCAAGGCCGTGGACGCGCCTGCCGTGCCGCGGCTCCGTCTGGAACACGGGCCCTGGGCTTCGCTGAAGATCGCGTCCGGATGCGACCGCCGGTGCAGCTTCTGCGCCATCCCCATGTTCCGGGGTTCCTACCAGTCCCGCAGGCCGCACGAGATCATCGAGGAGGCCCACTGGCTGGCCGACCAAGGGGTGCGCGAGCTGTTCCTCGTGAGTGAGAACTCGACCTCGTACGGCAAGGACCTCGGCGACCT
>DAHWFQ010000095.1:0-14557 GCA_027324895.1 Actinomycetota bacterium
TGGATGCGGCCGTCAAGCGGCTCAGGCAGGCCGCACATCTCCAATGCCGAAGATCCGCCGAGGATGCAGTGACCGTAATGCAGTCCGGCTGCCGTCAATCGGGCCACGCGAGGAGGAGGCGTCGCCTGGATGAGCACCACGTTCGGCGTCAGCCACTGCCACTCACCCCTTCGCACGCGCAAGTCAATGTCACGGCGCCGGAAGCCTGCAGCGGCCAACGAGGTCGTGGTCAGGACGCCTGCCTGCGTGTTGGCCAGTCGCAGCAGTGTCGGGTCGAGTGATCGCATGCCGCTCATGCCAGCGCGGACCCCTGACAGGACACCGCCTCCGCGCGGGGGTCGGGTGGACTACCGGGCTTGCCAAGGGCCGGTGGATGACGGCGACGAACCGGTGCGACGCCACAACGCCACCCCGCGGTCACACAGCGTCGCACCACACACACCACGAACCGGTGCGACGCCACAACGCCACCCCGCGGTCACACAGCGTCGCACCGGACCGATCGGGGACGGAATGCGATGAGGGCCCCGGTTGCCCGGGGCCCTCATCGTCAACATTGCCCGACCTAGCGGTCAGCCTTGCCCTCCACGTAGTCGCTGTCGCTCGACTTGACCCAGCTCATGAGCTTGCGCAGTTCCTTGCCGACGGCCTCGATCGGGTGCGCCGCGCCCTTGGCACGCAGGGCCTTGAACTCGGGGGCCCCGGCGTCCTGGTCGTCGATGAAGCGCTTGGCGAACACGCCCGTCTGGATGTCCGTGAGGACGTCCTTCATGCGCACCTTCACCGAGGCGTCGATGACGCGAGGCCCGGAGACATAATCGCCGAACTCCGCCGTGTCGGAGACCGACCAACGCTGCTTGGCGATGCCGCCCTCGTACATGAGGTCGACGATGAGCTTGAGCTCGTGCAGGCACTCGAAGTAGGCCACCTCGGGCTGGTAGCCGGCCTCGACGAGCGTCTCGAAACCGGCCTGGACGAGCGCCGAAGCGCCGCCGCAGAGCACTGCCTGCTCGCCGAACAGGTCGGTCTCGGTCTCCTCGGTGAACGTGGTCTTGATGCCGCCGGCCCGCAGGCCGCCGATGCCCTTGGCGTACGAGAGCGCCAGCGCCCAGGCATTGCCGGTGGCGTCCTGCTCGACGGCGACGATGACCGGCACGCCGCGCCCGGCCTGGTACTCACGGCGCACCAGGTGACCGGGGCCCTTCGGAGCGACCATGCAGACGTCGATGTCCGCGCGCGGCTTGATGTAGCCGAAGCGGATGTTGAAGCCGTGCGCGAAGAACAGCGCGTCGCCGGCCTGCAGGTTCGGCTCGACCGACTCCGCGTACACCTTGCGGGCCACGTGGTCGGGCACGAGCATCATGATGACGTCGGCTTCGGCCGCGGCGGTCGCCGGGTCGACGACGCGCAGGCCCTCGGCCTCGGCCTTGGCGCGGCTCTTCGAACCCTCGGCGAGGCCGACGCGCACGTCGACGCCCGAGTCGCGCAGCGAGAGCGCATGCGCGTGGCCCTGTGAGCCGTAGCCGATGATGGCGACGACGCGGTTCTGGATGATGGAAAGGTCGGCGTCCTTGTCATAGAACATTTCGGCCATTTCGGTGCTCCCCTGCTATCTGTGAGGCTGAATCGTACTGATGGAGGTGGTCTTCGGTTCGCGGACCTCGGGCCGTTCGGACCCGGGCCGCGTGGCAGTCGCATCGATGCCGCGCGGCGCCTGGCGACGCACGAGCATGCTCACTTGCCCTGTCGGTCGGTGATGGATCGGGGACCTCGCGCGAGTGCCACGACGCCCGACTGCACGAGTTCCTTGATGCCGTACGGGGCGAGCATGTTGAGCAGGGTCTCGATCTTGTCGTGCGTTCCGGTGGCCTCCATGGCGATGGACTCCGGCGAGACGTCGACGATCTTGCAGTGGAAGAGCTCAGCCACCTCGATGACCTGTGAGCGCGTGTCCTGCTCGGCGCGCACCTTCACCATGATGAGCTGGTGCTCGACCGACTGGTGCGTATCGAGCTCGACGATCTTCAGCACGTTGATGAGCTTGTTCAGCTGCTTCGTGACCTGCTCGAGCGGCGAATCCTCGACGTTGACGACGATGGTCATGCGCGAGATGCCCTCGAGCTCCGTGTTGCCGACGGCCAGGCTCTCGATGTTGAAGCCACGACGTGCGAAGAGGGCGGCGACGCGCGCCAGCACGCCGGGCTCGTCCTGCACCAGGACAGAAAGTGTGTGGCGTTTCATGTTCACTCTCCAGCTTCGAACTCGGGCGCCATGCCGCGCGCGATCTTGATGTCGTCATTGCTCGTGCCCGCTGCGACCATCGGCCACACCATGGCGTCACGGTGCACCACGAAGTCGATGACGACCGGTGCGTCGTTCAGGGACTGCGCCAGCTTGATCGTCTTGTCGACGTCGGCCGGCGACTCGCAACGGAGGCCGTGGCAGCCGTAGGCCTCCGCGAGCTTCACGAAGTCCGGGATGCGGTAGCTGTGCAGGTCCGTGTTCGAGTAGCGCTCGTTGTAGAACAGCGTCTGCCACTGGCGCACCATGCCCAACGACGAGTTGTTGATGAGCGCCACCTTGATCGGGATCTCATTGATCGCGCAGGTGACGAGTTCCTGGTTGGTCATCTGGAAGCAGCCATCACCGTCGACGGCCCACACCGTGCGCCCGGGCTGTGCCACCTTGGCGCCCATGGCCGATGGGACGCCGAATCCCATGGTGCCCAAGCCGCCGGAGTTGATCCACGTCGCAGGCTTCTTGAAGTCGAGGAAGTGCGCGCTCCACATCTGGTGCTGTCCGACTCCAGCAGTGAAGATGGTGTCGTCATCGGAGAGGGCACCGAGGCGCTGGATGACGTACTGCGGCGCCAGGCTGCCGTCGCTGAACTCCTCCCAGCCGGCGGGGTACTTGGCCTTCCAGGCCATGGTCTGCTGCACCCACTCGGAGTAGTCGCCGGTGTTGCCGTTGGCGCGCTCCGCCTCGAGGACGGCGATGAGCTCGCTGATGACCTCGCGGATGTCGCCGACGATGGGCACGTCGACCTCGCGGTTCTTGCCGATCTCCGCGGGATCGATGTCGGCGTGGATGACCTTGGCATCGGGCGCGAAGGACGACAGCTTGCCGGTGACGCGGTCATCGAAGCGGGCGGCGAGGGTGATGAGCAGGTCGCTGCGCTGCATGGCGCCGACCGCTGCCACCGTGCCGTGCATGCCCGGCATGCCGAGGTGCAGCGGGTGGGAATCCGGCAGCGCACCGCGCGCCATGAGCGTCGTCACCACCGGGATACCGGTGAGTTCCACCAGCCGCGTGAGTTCAGGCGCAGCCTTGGCCCGGATGACGCCACCGCCCACGTAGAGCACGGGGCGCGACGACTCGAGGATGAAGCGAGCCGCTTCCCGGACCTGCTTGGAATGCGGCTTGGTCACCGGACGGTAGCCGGGGAGGTCGAGTGACTCCGGCCATTCGAACTCCGTGCGCGCGTTGAGTGCGTCCTTGGTGATGTCGACGAGGACCGGACCCGGGCGGCCGGTACCCGCGATGTGGAAGGCCTCGGCCACTGCGCGCGGGATGTCACGCGCGTCGGAGATGAGGTACGAGTGCTTGCTGATGGGCATGGTGATGCCGCGGATGTCGGCCTCCTGGAAGGCGTCCGTGCCTACGGCAGTGGAGTTCACCTGGCCGGTGATGGCGACGATCGGCACGCTGTCCATGTGCGCGTCGGCGATCGGCGTCACCAGGTTGGTGGCACCCGGCCCCGAGGTGGCGATGCACGCGCCCACGCGGCCGCTCGCCACGGCATAGCCCTGGGCCGCATGTCCGGCGCCCTGCTCGTGCCGGCACAGGATGTGTCGGATCTGCGTCGAATCCATGAGTGGGTCGTACGCGGGGAGGATGGAACCGCCGGGAATGCCGAACAGGTCGGTTACGCCCGCCTGCTCCAGTGAACGGATCAGACTCTGTGCGCCCGTCATTTGCTCGCCCATGGTGTATTCCTTCCTGTGCTGTGGTTTCCGTTGTAGCCCAACAAAAAACCCCCCGGCCGGAGGCTTCGGAGGGTGCGCGCGGTAGACCGCTTGGCGTAGGCCGCGCGCTAACTAACTACTACAAGGTTGTGCACGGAGTGCAGAGTAGCCCACCGTCCACATGTCGTCATCCCGCGTCTCGCATATTGGACGGCCTGCGAAGGCCCTACGCTTTGCGCGATTGAAGGGACATCGATGGACGCACCGCGCACTCCGCTGCTTGATGCACTACGAGCGGGACGGGCGCTGCGGCGTAGACCGATGCAGATCCCTGGCCACAAGAACCGGTACACCGAGCTCGAGATCGGCAGCGGGCCGCAGCCGCTGGGCTTCGACCTCCTCCACGACGTCATCCGCGACGACCTGCCGTTGCAGGGCGGCGCCGACGACAACCACTTCACGAACGGTTACGACGAGGATGCGGAGGCGCTCTACGCCGCCGCCATCGGCGCCGCACACACGCGCTTCCTCGTGAACGGATCATCGCAGGGGAACATCGCGGCGCTCCTCGCCGCGGCCTCCGACGGCCGACGCATCGCGGTGGATCGCACCTCGCATCGCAGTGCGCTCGCCGGTCTGCAGCTCAGCGGTGGCCTCCCGGTCTGGGTGTTCCCGGACCTGCATCCCGAGTTCGGCCTGCCCATCGGCGTGCCGACCTCGGCGCTGGCGGGCCTGCCCGACGACATCACGGCCATCTCCGTGACATCCCCCGCGTATGTCGGCACCATGTCGCAGGTGCGGGGCCTGGCCGCCGCAGCGCATGCGCTCAACGTGCCGCTCGTCGTCGACCAGGCGTGGGGCGCACACCTCGACTGGATGCATGAGGTGCACGCCGGCGCCATCGCGCAGGGCGCGGACCTCGTCGTCACCAGCATCCACAAGGCGCTCATGGGCTACTCGCAGACGGCGATCGTCTCCACATCCGGGCACTTCGTCGACTCCAAGCGCCTCGACCGCGCAGTGGACCTCACGATGACGACCTCCCCGTCCGCGACGCTCCTCGCGTCCATCGACGCCACGCGGGCGATCATGGAGGTGCACGGGGCCGACGCCATCGCCCGGGCCATCGAGTCCACGGATGCGGCGAAGCACCTGCTGCGCCAGGTCCCGGGCCTGGTCGTCATCGATGACGCGGAGATCGGCTCCCTCGTCGATCCCCTGAAGATCACGCTGTGGCTGCCTCGGACCGGCGTGACCGGGGTCGCCGTGGGCGCGGCCCTGTGGTCCGAGGGCCACGGAGTGGAGTCCGCGGACACCGATTCGCTGGTGATGAGCGTGTCCATCGTCGATGAGTCCGCATTCATCATCGGCATGGCCGAGAAGGTGGCGGGCATCATCGAGCGGCTGCGCGGCCCGGCTCGCGAGCCGATGCCGACCGCGCTCTGGCAGATCCGCCCGGAGGTCGTCGTGGCGCCTCGGCAGGCGCTGTTCGCGAAGCGGCGTCGGGTGGCCATGGACGACGCCATCGGGCATGTCTCGGCGGAGCAGTTCGTGCCGTACCCGCCCGGCGTGCCGCTGTTGGCCCCGGGAGAGCGGGTGACGCGGGAACTGGTCGAGGCCATCCGGCTGGCCGGCCGCATCGGTCGCGTGTCCTACTGCAGCGACCGCAGCTTCCAGACCATCGAGGTCGTCGACGACCTCGCGTGAGCGACACGCGCGACATCTGCCACATCCCAATCCGCGGGAAAGGGGCCTTCGGCGGTCGATTCCCGCGGGGAATGCGGCTAGCGTCCGCCTAACGGGCCGTCTCAGGCCGCCTTGACTACCGCGGGGGCGTAGTCAACCGGGCGCCTTGAGTCGGCCTGTTTCGCGCACCCCGCAAGCCGTGGTCAGACGTTGCGGCGGTACTGGCCCCCGAGCTCGAAGCAGGTGTCGGTGATCTGGCCGAGCGAGCAGACGCGAGCAGCGCGCATCAGGGCAGCGAACAGGTTCTCCCCGCGAGCCGCGGAATGCCGCAGGGCCCGGAGGGCGGCGGTCGCCTCCTCGGCATGCCGGGCCTGGAATCCCGCGAGGCGCGCCAACTGCGACTGCCGCTCATCCTCGGTGCCGCGCGCGAGTTCCAGGGGGCCGGACTCGCCCTTGGTGTCCGCCGCCAGGAAGGTATTCACCCCGATGATGGGCAGCGTGCCGTCGTGCTTTCGCTGCTCGTAGACCATCGACTCGTCCTGGATGCGCCCTCGCTGGTAGCCGGACTCCATGGCTCCGAGCACTCCCCCGCGTTGCGTGAGGCGGTCGAACTCGAGCAGCACCGCCTCCTCCACCAGATCGGTGAGCTCGTCGACGATGAATGAGCCCTGCAGGGGATTCTCGTTCATCGCCAGACCCCACTCCCGGTTGATGATGAGTTGGAGGGCCATGGCCCGTCGCACGGACTCGGCGGTCGGCGTGGTCACGGCCTCGTCATAGGCGTTCGTGTGGAGGCTGTTCGCATTGTCGTACACGGCGTTCAGCGCCTGCAGCGTGGTGCGGATGTCGTTGAATGCCATCTCCTGCGCATGCAGTGAGCGACCCGAGGTCTGGATGTGGTACTTCAACCGTTGCGAGCGTTCATTCGCACCGTACTTCTCATGCATGGCGATGGCCCAGATGCGCCTCGCCACCCGACCGAGCACGGTGTACTCGGCGTCCATGCCGTTGGAGAAGAAGAACGAGAGGTTCGGGGCGAAGTCGTCGATGCGCATGCCGTGCGCGAGGTAGAGCTCGACATAGGTGAACCCGTTAGCCAACGTGAACGCCAATTGGCTGATGGGATTCGCACCCGCCTCCGCGATGTGGTACCCCGAGATCGACACCGAGTAGAAGTTGCGCACGTCGTGGGCGATGAACCACTCCTCGACGTCGGCCATCATCTTCAAGGAGAACTCCGTGGAGAAGATGCAGGTGTTCTGCCCCTGGTCCTCCTTGAGGATGTCCGCCTGCACGGTGCCGCGCACGTTCGCCAGCGTGAAGGCCTCGATGGCCGCGCGCTCGTGCTCGTCCGGCTCGCGTTGCTCGCGGGCCCGGAATGACTCGAGCTGCTGATCGATCGCGGTGTTCAGGAAGAACGCGAGCATGGTCGGTGCGGGCCCGTTGATCGTCATCGACACCGACGTCGACGGCGAGCAGAGGTCGAAGCCCGCATAGAGCGCCTTCATGTCGTCGAGTGTCGCGACGGAGACGCCGGAAGTGCCCACCTTGCCGTAGACGTCGGGTCGCGGGTCCGGATCGCGTCCGTACAGCGTCACCGAATCGAAGGCCGTGGACAGGCGGGTGGCCGGCTGGCCCTCGGACAGGAGGTGGAAGCGACGATTCGTGCGGAAGGGGTCGCCCTCGCCCGCGAACATGCGCGTGGGGTCCTCGTGCTCGCGATGGAACGGGAACACACCGGCGGTGAAGGGGAAGAAGCCGGGCAGGTTCTCCTTGCGCAGGAAGCGCAGCAAGGAGCCGTCGTCGTCGAAATGGGGCACCGCGACGCGCGGAATGCGGTTGCCCGACAGGGTGGTGCGGCGCAGGGGTGTGCGCTGTTCCTGGTCGCGGACGGACACCACGCGCTCATCCCCGGCGTACGACTCCACGACACTCGGCCAGGTGGCGAGGATCCGCTTGGTGCGCGCATCGAGGGCCGCGTCCGCAGCATCCCGGGCCTCGGCCAGTGCGGGCAGCGAAGCGTGATCCACGCCGAGTAGCGCCACGGCCCGATCGTGCAACTCCCGACGGCGCACCAACGCCACGAGTTCGTCGGTCCGGGTGTGGTAGCCGCGAACGGTGTCCGCGATCTCCGAGAGGTAGCGGACGCGCTCACCGGGGATCGGTGTCCACAACCCGGTCGATACCTTGCCCTCCACGTGGGCCAGGGCTCCCTCCCGTACGTCCAGCCCCTTGGCCGCCAGGAGATCACGCAGGTGCTGGTAGAGCGCCGTCACGCCGTCGTCGTCATAGCTCGCTGCGGAGGTGCCGAACACCGGCATGTCCTCCCAGGACGAGGAGAAGGCCTCGCGGTTGCGCAGGAGCTGTCGGGCGACGGCCCTCCGCGCATCCTCGGAGCCGCGGCGCTCGAACTTGTTGACGGCCACGACGTCGGCGTAGTCCAACATGTCGATCTTCTAGAGTTGGGACGCCGCCCCGTACTCCGCGGTCATGACGTAGAGAGACACGTCAGCGAGGCCCGTCACGGCGGAGTCGCCCTGCCCGATACCCGGTGTCTCCACGATGATGAGGTCGAAGCCAGCGGCCCGGCAGGCGTCGATGGCTGCGGGCAGCGCTTGCGGGAGTTCGCTCTCGCTGCCGCGGGTGGCCATCGATCGGAAGAAGACCCGGCCGTCGCCGAGCGCGTTCATCCGGATGCGATCTCCGAGCAGCGCACCACCGCTTCGCCGACGCGTGGGGTCGACCGCCAGCACCGCAGCCCGGAGGCGATCCGCCTGGTCGATCCGAAACCTCCGCAACAGTTCATCGGACAGCGAGGACTTGCCCGATCCACCGGTGCCCGTGATACCCAGGACCAGTCCTCGGACCGGGTGGCCCAGGCGCTCCGCATCGAGGCTGCGTTCCTCGAGCGCACTGATGACGCGCGCCAGCGCGCGGGTGCCGCCCTGCACCAGTGACTCCGGATCCACTGCGGCCTCGGTACGTGGACGGTCGGTCTCGGCGATGATCGTGTTCACCATCGCCGCCAGGCCCAGGCGCTGGCCGTCCTGGGGTGTGAAGATGCGGGCGACGCCCAACCGCTGCAGCAGTGCCACCTCGTCCGCGACGATGGTCCCGCCTCCGCCGCCGTAGACCCGCACATGGCCCAGCCCGCGCGCACGCAGTTGCTCGAGGAGGAAGCTGAAGAACTCGATGTGCCCGCCCTGGTAGGAGCTGACGGCGACCGCATCGGCGTCCTCCTGCTCGCAGGCGATGGCGATGTCCTCGACCGAGCGGTTGTGCCCGAGGTGGATCACCTCGGCCCCCTGCGCCTGGAGGAGGCGGCGCATGATGTTGATGGCCGCATCGTGGCCATCGAAGAGCGATGCCGCTGTGACCACGCGCAGTGCCCGTGACGGCACGTGCAACGTCATGTGGCACCGCCGAATTCGGCGTCGCTCAGGAGCAATGTGGGTCGCTCCAAACCGCGCGCGACCTCGCCCAGCACCCGCGAACCGAGGGCGCCGTCGACCAGGCGGTGGTCGAAGGACAGCGAGATGACCATCACTGAGCGGACGACGATCTCGCGATCCACCACCCACGGCATGTCGCGCACCTGTCCCATGCAGAGGATGGCGCCCTCGCCCGGGTTCAGGATCGGGGTGCCGCCGTCGACCCCGAAGACGCCGATGTTCGTGATGGTGATGGTGCCGTGCGTGAGTTCGGCGAGCGTGGTCTGACCGGCACGCGCCCGGGCCACCAGGCTTCGCAGCGCACCCGCCAGGTCGAGTATGCCGAGGCGTTGCGCCGCCTTGATGTTCGGAACGATGAGGCCGCGCTGGGTGGCGGTGGCGATACCGAGGTTCACGTCGGCGAATTGCACGATCTCGTTGCGCGTCGCATCCCATGATGCATTCACCTGCGGGTACAGCGAGACCGCCCGCATGAGCGCGCGGGAGACGAAGAGCAGTGGCGTGATGCTGTAACCCTTGGAACCGGGTTCATGGCGCACGAAGTCGATGACGTGAAGCAGGTCGGTGACGTCCACGGACACCCATTCGGTGACGTGGGGGGCGGTGAAGGCGCTGCGCACCATGGCGTCCGCCATGACGCGTTGGATGCCGTGGATCGGCGTGCGCGTGGCACCCGGGATGTCCTGCAGCGGCGGCGGCGGGACCGGCGCTGGCGTCACCACGACGGCCCGCGCGGCGGCCAAGACGTCCTCGCGCCGCACCCGGCCGTCCGCGCGACTCGGTTGCACGCTGCGAAGATCCACGCCCAGTTGCTTGGCCAGCGCGCGCACGGGTGGCGCCGCGAGAGTGCGCACCGCTGCAGTGGCCGGTGCGGCGGTCGGCGGAGTGACGGCGGCGGCCGTGCGGCGCACCCGGCGCGCAGTGCGATGCTCCGAGGGGCCGGCACCGACGAGGACCGGCACTGCCGGTCCGCTCGGTTCGGGCGCGCGGACGGCGCTGGCATCCGCGGTGTCGACGGTGATGATCTCCGCGCCGACGTCGACGATGCTGTTCTCCACCGCGAGCAGCGCCACCACCGTGCCCGCGTAGGGGCTGGGAAGCTCCACCACCGCCTTGGCCGTCTCGATCTCCACCATGGGCTGGTTCACGACCACGCTCTCGCCCGGGTGCACGAGCCACTTGAGGATCTCGGCCTCGGTGAGGCCCTCTCCGATGTCGGGGAGGCGGAAGCCGCGGATGTCGGTCATGGGCGATTACCCCTCGAAGGTCCGGTCAACCGCGTCGAGCAGGCGATCGACGTCGGGAAGGTACTCGTCCTCGATGCGCGAGTGCGGGTACGGGATGTTGTAGCCGCCGACGCGCTCCACGGGCGCCTCCAGCGAGTAGAAGCAGTCATGGCTGATGGCGGCGGCGACCTCCGAGCCCAGGCCCAGGAAGGTTGGCGCCTCGTGGAGCACCACCGCCCGCCCGGTCTTGCGCACCGACGCATTCACCGTGTCCGTGTCGATCGGCGAGAGGGAGCGCAGGTCGATGACCTCGAGGGAGCGACCCTCGCCCTGTGCGATGTCAGCGGCTGCCAGCGCGAGTCGCACACTGGCGCCATAGGTGACCACCGTGACATCGGTGCCGTTGCGCAACACCGCAGCGGTGTCGAGGACGCCGGCAGCCGCGTCACGGGAGAGGTTCACGTCCTCGCGGTCCCAGTAGAGGCGCTTGGGCTCGTAGAAGATGACCGGATCGTCGCTCGCGATGGCGGCGCGCAGCATGTCGTAGGCGCTGCCCGGCGAGGAGCAGACCACGACGCGCAAGCCCGAAGTGTGCGCGAAGTACGCCTCATTGGACTCACTGTGGTGCTCGATGGCCTTGATGCCGCCACCGAAGGGGATGCGAATGGTCACGGGCAGGCTCACCCGGCCATTGGTGCGCGCCCGCATCTTCGCCAGGTGGGCCACGATCTGGTCGAACGCCGGATACACGAAGCCGTCGAACTGGATCTCGCACACTGGTCGGTAGCCGCGCAGCGCAAGGCCGATCGCGGTGCCGACGATGGCCGATTCCGAGAGGGGGGTGTCTCGCACGCGGTCGGCGCCGAACTCGCTCGCCAGCCCGTCGGTGATGCGGAACACGCCTCCCAGCGTGCCGATGTCCTCGCCCATCAGCACCACCTTGGGGTCGGAGGCCAGGGCGGCGCGCAGGCCCTCGTTCAGGGCCTTGCCGAGGTTCAGCGTGGTCATGCGAAGGTCCCCTGGAACTCCTCGTGCTCCTCGCGCTCGCGTTGCAGGGCCAGGGTCTCTGTGACGAAGGTGTTCCTCATGACCGATGACAGCGGCACCGGCTCGAGGGCCAGGCAGGCGGCCCGCACACGCGCCCCCAGGCGGTCGCCCTCGCGGTCCACATCGGCGAAGAAATCGACATCGGCGAATGCCGCGCGCTCCATGGCGCGACGGAGCCTCGGGATGGGGTCGCGCTCCAACCAAGCGGCGACCTCAGCGTCGGACCGGTAGCGCTTGGGATCGTCGGAGGTGCTGTGCCCGCCGATGCGGTAGGTGGCTGCCTCGATGAATGCCGGCGGTCCGCCTGCGCGCACGCGATCCACTGCCTGCAGCACGACCAGGTTGACGGCGAGGGCGTCGTTGCCGTCGACGAAGTGTGCGTCGAGGCCGAAGCCACGCGCGCGCTCGTGGAGCGGGGCCTTGAACTGCTTGGCGTTCGGCGTGGAGATCGCCCAGGCGTTGTTCTGGCACAGGAAGACGATGGGTAGGGCAGCCGTTGCAGCCCAATTCAGGGCCTCGCTGGCATCGCCCTCACTCATCGCTCCATCACCGACGTACACGAGGACGACCTCGTCGCTGCGATCCAGTTGCACACCCATGGCGTACCCGACGGCGTGGAGCATCTGAGTCGCCAGCACCAACGTGTAGATGTGGAAGTGGTGCGCCTCAGGGGCCCATCCGCTGTGGGCGGTTCCGCGCCAGAGCGGCAGCATCTCCTCCGGCGTCACCCCGCGCGCGATGGCCGCCACGTGCTCGCGGTAGCTGGGGAAGACGAAGTCGCTGTCGCGGAGCGCCCGGATGGATCCCGCCTGCGCGGCCTCCTGGCCCTGGCAGAGCAACCACAACGCGAGTTCCCCTTGGCGTTGGAGGGCGAATGCCTCCTGGTCGAATCGTCGGGCCAGGGCCATGTCGCGGTAGAGCCGGCGCGCGACCACCTCGACGGGTTCGCCGAAGTCCGCACCTTCCGGAAGCACGACACTGCCGTCGTCGTCGATGACGCGGAAGCAGGGGGTCGGCGAAGCAGTGACGTCTGGAGCCATCGCAAGAGTTCCTCTCGGATTGCCGGAGCCCGCGCATCCCGATGACCTCGACACGGTGGTGTCCTGGCATCCCGGAGGCGCGATTCAGCGTAACGCCGCATGTCGCCGGATGGCAGCGAAGACACCGTTCCCCGTCCGTCAGCCATCACTTCGCGAAGCCGAACGGCGTGCGCTTCCACCGGGGCTGTCGATGCGGTACGAAGGGGTCGTAGCAGGAGAGGGAGCGGTGAGGCTGTCCATGATCGGCGTGGTGGGTGGTGGCCAGATGGGTGCCGGCATCGCCGAGGTCTGTGCGACCCACGGCTTCGAGGTCCTCGTCGTCGAGCAATCCGACGCGGCAGCCCGCTCGGCGGCCACACGCATCGAGCGCTCATTGGCGCGTGCGGTGGAGCGCGGCAAGTGGACGCCGAAGGAAGCGGACGCCGCCCGGTCGCGTCTCACCATCGGCACGGACTGGGAGGGGCTCGGCGATGCCGCGTTCATCCTGGAGGCGGTCCCGGAACAGCCGCACCTGAAAGCGCAGGTTTTCGAGCGGTTGAGCGAGCTGACGGCACAGTCGAAGGCGATCCTCGCCACCAACACGAGTTCGCTGCCGATCGCCCGCATCGCGGCTCACACCGATTGCCCGGAGCGGGTCATCGGCTTGCACTTCTTCAATCCCGTGCCCGTCATGCGCTTGGTGGAGGTCGTGCCGTCGGTGCTCACCTCGGCCGCGACCATCACCGCCGTGGAGCAGTTGGCGGTCGACCGGCTCGACCGCATCATCGTGCGCACCACCGACCGCGCGGGCTTCATCGTGAACACCCTGCTCATGCCCTACCTGCTCAGTGCCATGCGCATGCTGGAGGCGGGCCACGCCACTGCGGCGGACATCGACACGGCCATGAAGGAGGGCTGCGCACACCCCATGGGCCCGCTGGCCCTCGCCGACTTCATCGGCCTCGACACCTGTGCGGCTCTCGCCGATTCCATGTTCGAGGAGTTCAAGGAGGCGCTGTATGCGCCGCCCCCGATCCTGCGGCGCATGGTGGAGAGCGGCCTGCTGGGCCGCAAGTGTGGCCGCGGATTCTTCACCTATCCCTCGTCCTGAGGTCATCCGGAGGCCCGCATGCACGATTTCCCGTACTTCACGTTGGGTGAGGAGCACGACATGCTGCGTGCGGCCGTGCGCGAGGTGGTGGAGGCCAAGGTCGCGCCGAATGCCGCGGAGGCCGACGAGACCAGCACCTTCCCGCGCCAGTCCTACCAGGCCCTCATCGCCGCCGACTTCCATGCGCCGCACATCCCCGAGGAATTCGGCGGCGCGGGCGCCGACGCGCTGGCGACCTGCATCGTCATCGAGGAGGTGGCCCGCGGATGCATGGCCAGTTCCCTCATCCCCGCGGTGAACAAGTTGGGGACCCTGCCCATCACGCTGGCGGGGGCCGACCACCTGAAGCAGCGCTACTTCGGCTCCATCGCGCGGGGCGAGAAGATGTTCGCGTACGGACTCTCGGAACGTGAAGCCGGTTCCGACACTGCCGCCATGCGCACGCGCGCCATCGCGGACGGTGACGAGTTCGTGCTCAATGGCACCAAGGCCTGGATCTCGAACGCCCTGGTGGCCGACCTGTTCACGGTGTTCGCCGTCACGGATCCGGAGGGGCGCCGCGGCGCCAACATCTCCGCCTTCGTCATCGAGCGTTCAGACCCCGGATTCGACATCGGACTTCCCGAGCGCAAGCTCGGCATCAAGGGCTCGCCCACCAGCGAGCTGCACTTCGTGGACTGCCGCATCCCGAGCGACCGGCTCATCGGCAAGCCCGGTGAAGGGCTGAAGCTCGCGCTGCGGACCCTCGACCACACCCGCGTCACCATCGGCGCCCAAGCCGTGGGCGTGGCCCAGGCCGCGCTGGATCTCGCGATCTCCTACACCAAGGAGCGGCGCCAGTTCGGCAAGGCGATCGCCGAGTTCGAGGGTGTGCAGTTCATGCTTGCAGACATGGCCATGGCGCTCGAATCAGCGCGCCAGCTCATCTACGTCGCGGCTGCCAAGTCGGAGCGCGAGGACCCCGATCTCACGTTCTTCGGAGCCGCGGCCAAGTGCCATGCGAGCGACGTGGCGATGCGCGTGACCACGGACGCCGTGCAGTTGCTCGGCG
>DAHWFQ010000183.1:0-12622 GCA_027324895.1 Actinomycetota bacterium
CCGCTTCGCGCTCATCGTCGCCGGCTGCACCGGGCTGGTGCTGTTCGCGTCCATCCTCGCGTCGACCATCTCCGGCTTGGACAACGACCTCGCCAAGTCCGCCACCTACCTGCCGGCCTGGCTGGCACTTCCGCTGGGGGCCATCTCCGGCGTGGGGCTGCTCGCGCTGCCCATCGGCATCTCGGTGAACCTCGCGCTGCGCCGACGCGCCATCGTCATCCTCGAGTCCGCGGGCGGCTTCCTGCTCGCCTCCACCGTGCTCACCGCGCTCGGCTGGTACCTGCAGACGCGGGGTTCGAGCCCCATGTGGTTCGCGCTCGCCGGCACACGCGACCGGGCCGTGAACCCCCTGCAGCCCTTCCTCGGTGGGATCGTGGCCATCGCCACCGTCGCACGCGTGCGCGAACAGGGTCGGGGCGGCACGCTGACGCTCATCGTCATCGCCGCCTCAGCGACCGCGGTGTTCCTGGCAGTCGGCGTGACCGTGGTGTCAACCGCCATGACCCTGCTCCTCGGCTGGGCCAGCGGCCTCATCCTGCGCTACGTCTTCGGCACGCCGACGACCCGCCCCCGCGGCATCAGGGTCGCAGACGCCCTCGCGAAAGCCGGGTTCCCGGTGTCCATCCTCCGCGCGACGGCATCGACGGCCAAGGGTCGCCGCTACACCGCCCGCACCCTCGATGGTCAACGGCTCCATGTGGCGGTGTACGACCGCGACCTCGAGGGGTCCGGCGTGCTGCCCAGCTGGTGGCGCTCGCTGCGCATGCGCGACCCCGATGCGCTCAGCGGCCGCACCATGCGCGAGACCCTCGACCGCGCCGTGCTCATCTCGCAGGCCGGCAGCCGCGCCGGTGCGCCACTACCCACCCTGCTGTTCGCGCGCCACATCGACGCCGACTCCTGCATGGTCGGCTACGAGTTCGTCGATGGCACCTCGCTCTCGAACTCCATCGAGACCGGCGAGCAGCTTGACGACACTGTGCTCGTGAGCGCCTGGCATGCGCTCGCCACCCTGCATGACGCCGCCATCGCGCATCGTGGACTGTCCCCCGACCATCTGGTCCGCGACCGCAACGGATCGGTCTGGCTGCTGCATCCGACGTCCGGCACCGTCGCCATGACCGACCTCCAGGAGCGCATCGACCTGGCGGACATGCTGGTGACGCTCGCGCTGGCCTCCTCGCCCGAGCGTGCCGTCGCGACCGGCGTCCACGCGCTCGGCACCCGTCGCATCGCCCTCGCGCTGCCGGCGCTGCAGTCGTTCGCCCTCGCGACCGGCACCCGTCGCGCACTGCGTCGGCACCGTGGGCTGCTGCAATCGGTGCGCGATGCGGTCGTGCGCGTCACCGCCAGTGTGGACGCGAAGCCCGAACAGGTGCAGGTGGAGCGGCTCAGTCCCAAACGCGTCCTGAGCGTGGTCGGTGGCATCGTCGCCGCCTACCTGCTGCTGGGACAACTCGGGAAGGTCGACATCGTCGGGCTCTTCCGACACGCGGACTACGGCTGGGTGGTCGTCGCGGCGGCGGCCAGTGTCGTCACCTTCGTCGGTGCCGCCTTGGCACTGGAGGGCTTCGTCGCGGAGCGCCTCTCCATGTTCCGCACGCTGCTCGCCCAATTCGCAGCGGCCTTCGCCACCCTGGTCTCCCCTCCGACCCTGGGCTCCGTCGCCATCAACGTGCGCTACCTGCAACGCGCCAAGGTGCCCGCTGCGGCAGCAGGGGCGAGCGTCGCGGTCTCGCAGGTGCTGGCCTTCTTCATCCACATCACGCTGCTCTTCGTCATGGGCGTGATCGCCGGAACCTCGCGCGCCTTCACCTTCGATCCGCCCAAGCCGGCGATCGTGGCGGTCGGGGTGGCCGCGGTCGCCCTGGGCCTGCTCATGCTCTGGGCCCCCGTGCGCCGCTGGTTGCTCGACCGCGCCCGCCCGACCCTGCAGCCCGTCCTGCCGCGCGTGGCCCTCCTCGCGCAGTCGCCGACCAAGCTTGGTCTCGGCGTGCTCGGCATGGTGGTGTTGAACCTCGCCTTCTGCCTCTCGCTCTTCGGCTCCGTCCGTGCCTTCGGCGGCAACGGCGCCTTCGCCGCCATCTCCATCGTCTACCTCGCCGGCTCGACGCTCGGCCAGGCCGCCCCCACGCCCGGCGGTGTGGGCGCGGTGGAGACCGTGATGACGGCCGGCCTGGTGGCCGCCGGTGTCGACTCCACCATCGCGGTGTCCTCGGTGCTCATGTTCAGGCTGCTCACGTTCTGGCTTCCGACCATCCCCGGCTACGCGGCCTTCCAGTGGCTGCAGAAGCGGGGCCACCTGTGATGCCGTTGGTCGAGCCCGGAACGCCGCTCACGCGCGAGGAGGTCGAGCGCTACAGCCGCCACCTCATCGTCCCGGCCATCGGCGTGACCGGCCAGCGCCGACTCAAGGCCGCGCGCGTCCTCTGCGTGGGCGCGGGCGGGCTCGGCTCGCCGGTGCTCATGTACCTGGCGGCGGCCGGCGTGGGCACCATCGGCATCGTCGAGTACGACAGCGTGGACGTCTCGAAACCGCAGCGGCAGGTCATCCACGGTGCCTCGGACGTGGGCCGCTCGAAGGCGCAGAGCGCACGCGACTCGCTCGTCGAGATCAACCCCCTGATCGACATCGCGCTGCACGAGACGCGCCTGGACAACGCCAATGCGCTCGAACTGTTCGCGGAGTACGACCTCATCGTCGACGGCACCGACAACTTCGCCACCCGCTACCTGGTGAACGACGCCTGCGTGCTGCTCGGCAAGCCCTGCGTCTGGGGCTCGATCTACCGCTTCGAGGGGCAGGCGAGCGTGTTCTGGGCGGGCCACGGGCCCTGCTACCGCTGCCTCTACCCCGACGCGCCGCCTCCCGGCCTGGTCCCCAGTTGTGCGGAGGGTGGCGTGCTGGGCGTCCTCTGTGCCTCCATCGGCTCCATCCAGGCCACGGAGGCGGTCAAGCTCATCACCGGCATCGGCGAGCCGCTCACCGGCCGTCTCATGCTCTACGACGCCCTCCAGATGCAGTACCGCACACTCTCGGTCGGCCGCGATCCCGCCTGTGCGATCTGCGGTGACGAGCCATCGATCACGGCGCTCGTCGACTACGAGGCGTTCTGC
This sequence comes from Actinomycetota bacterium, assembly GCA_027324895.1. GTDB lineage: Bacteria > Actinomycetota > Actinomycetes > S36-B12 > UBA5976 > JAKALQ01. The sequence continues at coordinate 3,118 of DAHWFQ010000183.1, forward strand.
GGGGTCCTGTCCACGGATGCTGCGGACGCCGTCTCGGATTCCACGATCACGGCTGCGGACCTGTCGCTGATGCTCACGCAGCGCGCCCGCGGTGAGCGCGACTTCCTGCTCATCGACGTGCGTGAGCCCGGGGAGTTCGAGATCGTCCGCATCGACGGTGCGGTCAACATCCCGCAGGGTCGCTTCCTCGACGGCTCAGTGCTCGCACAACTCCCGCTCGACAAGCCCATCGTGCTGCACTGCAAGATGGGCATGCGGTCAGCCGAGTGCCTGGCAGTGCTCAAGGGTGCCGGCTTCGCCGACGCCAAGCACCTGGGCGGCGGCATCCTGGCCTGGATCGATCGCGTGGAACCGCAGTTGCCGCGCTACTGACGTCGCCTCGCCGAATTGCGCGAACCCCTTGGCGCGCAACGGTTCTTCACCCCCATGGCGTCAGCCGTCGTGTGCCACACTCAGCCCATGTCGCGACCAGTGATCGGTGTGAGCACGTACAACGAGCCGGCATCCTGGGGGGCCTGGAACCGGGTGCCGTCGGCTGAGGTGCAGTGGGCGTACATCGCCAAGCTGCAGGCAGCGGGGGCGCGCGTGATCCTGCTCCCGCCCGATGCCGGGGACGTCGACGTGCTCGACCTCGTCGATGGCCTGGTCCTGACCGGTGGCGCGGACGTCGATGCCCGGCTGTTCGGTGCCGAGCCCGACCCCACGGCCGATGAGCCGCGCGAGTTCCGCGACGCGAGCGAACTCGCGCTCTACCGAGGGGCGGTGGCCCGCATGCTGCCGGTGCTCGGCATCTGCCGTGGCTTGCAGGTGATGGCCGTCGCGGAGGGCGGCAACCTGCACCAGCACCTGTTAGATCTCGTAGGCGATTGGCGCCATCGCGAGATCGCCGGCACCTTCGTCACCCACGGTGCGCGCTTCGCCCCCGGATCCGGCGTGGCCCGGGTCTTCGGCACCACGACCATGGACGTGAACTCATCGCACCATCAGGCGGTGGCCGACCCGGGCCGTCTCACCGTCACCGGCTGGGCGGACGATGGCACCATCGAGGTCTGTGAACTGCCGGAGCACCGCTTCGTGCTCGGCGTGCAATGGCACCCGGAGGTCCTCGATGACCCGCGCCTGTTCGACGCATTCGTCGATGCCTGCCGGCAGGACACCACTTCCCGGTGAATCCTGCCGCTGGAACAGCACTTCCCGTCACCCAATGCGCATTGGGTGACGGGAAGTTGCGTGGAGGTGGTCAGAGCGGCGTGACGTAGGCGCCCGTGATCCCGCCGTCGACCAGGAAGTTCGAGGCGGTGATGAACGACGCGTCATCGGATGCGAGGAAGGCGACAGCGGCCGCGATCTCCGTGGCCTCGCCGAAGCGGCCCATGGGAATGTGCACGAGTCGCCGCGCCGCGCGCTCCGGGTCCTTGGCGAACAACTCGACGAGCAGTGGGGTGTTCACCGGGCCAGGCGACAGCGCATTCACGCGAATGCCCTCGCGCGCGAACTGCACGCCCAGTTCGCGGCTCATGGCGAGGACGCCGCCCTTGGATGCGGTGTACGAGATCTGCGAGGTGGCGGCGCCCAGGGTGGCGACGAAGGACGCGGTATTGATGATGGAGCCCTTGCCGGCCTTCTGCATGTAGGGGATGACCTCCTTGCAGCACAGGTACACCGACGTGAGGTTCACCTCCTGCACCCGCCGCCAGGCGTCGATGCCCGTCGTGAGGATGGAGTCGTCATCTGGGGGCGAGATGCCGGCGTTGTTGAACGCGATGTCGACACGGCCGTAGGTGTCGAAGGCGGTCTTGTACATGCGGGCCACATCGTCGGCGTTCGTCACATCGGCCTGCACGAAGATGCCTCCGACCGACGTCGCCACTGCTTCGCCGGCCTCGGGGTTCATGGCGACGACGACGACATGCGCGCCCTCCTCGGCGAAGCGCAGGGCCGTCGCCTTGCCGAGTCCGCTCGCGGCACCCGTGATGACGGCGACGCGACCTTCCAGTCGTTTCATTGGAGCTCCTGTTCAGTGCTGGGTGTCGAAGAAGACGTTCTTGGTCTCGGTGAAGGCATCGAGGGCATCGGGCCCGAGCTCCCGGCCCAGGCCGGACTGCTTGTAGCCGCCGAACGGGGTCCAGTAGCGCACCGACGAGTGCGAGTTCACCGAGAGGTTCCCCGCCTCCACTGCGCGTGCCACGCGGATTGCGCGTCCGAGGTCGTTCGTCCAGATGGAGCCCGACAGGCCGTAGATGGAGTCATTCGCGATCCGGATGGCGTCCGCCTCGTCGTCGAAGCGCATGACCGAGACGACCGGCCCGAAGATCTCCTCCTTGAAGCAGCGGTCGGTCCCGTCAGAGACGAGCACGTGCGGCTCCATCCAGAAGCCCGGACCGGCCGGCTTGTTGCCACGGAAGGCCACATTCGCGCCCTCCAGGTACTCGGCCACGTGATCGAAGTGGGAGCGCGTCACGAGCGGGCCCATCTCCGAACTGTCGAGCGCCGGGTCCTCGACGCGCACACCCTTCACCGCGACCTCGAGGCGCTCCATGAAGCGCTCGTAGGCGGATGACTGCACGAGGATGCGAGAACGCGCGCAGCAGTCCTGGCCTGCATTGTCGAAGACTCCGTATGGTGCAGTGGCGGCCGCCCGTTCCAGGTCGGAGTCCGCGAAGATGATGTTCGCCGACTTCCCACCCAGCTCGAGCGTCACGGGCTTCACCTGGTCGGCGGCGCCGCGCATGATCGACTTGCCCACTTCCGTGGAACCCGTGAACACGAGTTTGCGCACGAGCGGATGGGTGACGAAGCGGTCCCCGACCACCGAGCCGCTGCCCGTGACCACGTTGAACACGCCCTCCGGGATGCCGGCCTCGAGTGCCAGCTCCCCCAGGCGCAGGGCCGTCAGCGGCGTGATCTCCGCCGGCTTCAGCACCACCGTGTTCCCGGCGGCAAGCGCGGGGCCGAATCCCCAACCGGCGATGGGCATCGGGAAGTTCCACGGCACGATGATGCCGATGACCCCGAGCGGTTCCTTGAACGTGACATCGAGGCCGTTGGGGGCCGGGATCTGGCGACCGAAGAGGCGCTCCGGCGCTGCCGAGTAGTAGTTGAGGACATCGCGGACGTTGCCCGCCTCCCAACGGGCGTTGCCGATGGTGTGGCCGGCATTGGCCACCTCGAGTTGGGCCAACTCCTCGATGTGCCCATCGACGACGGCCGCGAAGCGCCGCAGCAGCCGGGCGCGATCGCCGGGCGCGACGGCACGCCAGGTCTCGAAGGCCCTGGCGGCTCCGGCGATGATGCGATCGACCTCCTCGACGCTGTGGCGCGGAACCTCGCGGACCGCGGTTGCGGTGGTCGGATTGATGACGGTGAACGTCGAACCCATCTCCTGTGCCCTCACATGCGCTCGAAGGAGCGGAATCGCTCCCAATCGGTGACCGTACGACTGAACGCGTCGATCTCCACCTCTGCCATGTGACCGTAGTGCTTCTGCACCTCCGCACCGAAGGAATTGAGCACGAACTCACTGCCGAGCCACAGCGCACGCGATTCGTTGAGCGTGGTCGGCACGCGGTCGGTCTCGAGCGCGTACGCGTTGCCCGTGAAGGCGGGCTCGAGTTCGAGGTTGCGCTGGATGCCATCGATGCCCGCTGCGATCATGCCGGCGACGGCGAGGTAGGGGTTGACGTCTCCGCCGGGCGCGCGGTTCTCCACCCGCAGACCAGGGCCGTGCCCGACCAGTCGGTAGGCACAGGTGCGGTTGTCGCGACCCCACTTGATGGCGGTCGGCGCGAAGGTGCCGGGCTGGTAGCGCTTGTAGGAGTTGATGTTCGGCGCGTAGAGCATGGCGAGTTCGCGCATGTGCGCGAGCTGGCCGGCGATGTACGACCGCCCGACGGCGGAGAGCCCCTGCTCCGCGTCGTTGTCATCCGCCAGGACGAGCTCGTCGTTGATACCCCGGAAGGACAGGTGGATGTGGCAGGAGTTGCCCTCCCGCTCGTTGTACTTCGCCATGAAGGTGAGCGACTTCCCGTGCGCGTGGGCGATCTCCTTGGCACCGGTCTTGTAGATGACGTGGTTGTCACAGGTGGTCTGCGCGTCTGCATAGCGGAAGGCGATCTCGTGCTGCCCGAAGTTGCACTCGCCCTTCGCCGATTCGACGGTCATGTTCGCCGCCGCCATGGCCAGGCGGATGTCGCGGAGCAGTGGCTCGACGCGAGCGGAACCGAGCATCGAGTAGTCGACGTTGTAGCGGTTGGCAGGCGTCATGTGCCGGTAGGCGTTGTCCCACGCCTGCTCGTAGGTGTCGTCGAAGACGATGAACTCCAGCTCCGTGCCGACGAGTGCGACCATCCCCATCTCTCGCAGCCGCTTCAACTGGTGCTGCAACACCTGACGCGGTGAGACGGCGACCCCGTGACCGTGGTGGTCCAGCAGGTCCGCGATCACGAGTGCGGAGCCGGGTCGCCAGCTCGTGTACCGGAGCGTGCTCATGTCGCACCGCATGACCATGTCGCCATAGCCGGTGTCCCAGGAGGAGACGTCGTAGCCCTGGATGGTGTTCATCTCAACGTCGACGGCGAGCAGGTAGTTGCAGCCCTCGGCGCCGTGCGGTGCGACCTCGTTCAGGAAGAAGTCCCCATGGATGAACTTGGCCTGCAGGCGACCCTGCATGTCCGTGAACGCCACCACAACCGTGTCGATGCGACCTTCGTGAACGTCACGGGTGAGCTGTTCCAGCGTCAACGCCGATGTCATATGCACTCCCTTTTGTCCCCGCGAGTTTGCCGCAGTGCCCTGCGACGCGGAATGCCGCTCGACGCAGATTCGGCTCGCATGGGATGCACGGTGTGGTGGAAGGCTGCGCTGGAAGGCCCGAAATTCGTGACCTTTGTCACTTCCCCGCGCGGAATCCGCCTCCGCAAGCGTCGTTCCCACCGGCTGCCGCAGGAGCCCTCCCGCGACAGAAATGTCGCTTCCGTTGCCCGCGTTGCCGCACGACACTTCGGGCAACCTGAACAGGTTCGAAACCGGGGACAGTCCTTGCGGGAGGTCGCGTGTCAGACAAGATCCTCAGCGACGACGAACGTCGTCTTGCCGAGCTCGGATACAAACAGGAACTCAACCGCTCGTGGTCGAGTTTCTCCAACTTCGCCATTTCATTCTCGATCATCTCCATCCTCGCGGGATGCTTCACGACCTTCGCGCAGGCTTGGAACAACGGTGGCCCAGTCGCCATCTCGCTCGGTTGGCCGCTGATCTCGGCGTTCATCCTCATCATCGGCTTCTGCATGGCCGAGCTCGCCTCCGCCTACCCCACGTCGGGCGGCATCTACTGGTGGGCCTCGCGGCTCGGCGGTCCGCGCGCCGGGTACTACACCGGATGGCTGAACCTCATTGGCCTGCTCGCCGTCGTGGCCTCGGTGGCCTACGGCGCTGCGACCTTCCTCAACATCCTCATCGACTCCTTCTCGGACGCATACGCGAGCTCGTTCCTCGGCGGGGACTACCTGCTCCAGCAGTTCTTCTGGTTCCTCGTCATCATGGTGGCGGTGACCCTGGTGAACATCTTCAGCGGTCACCTGCTCGCCCTCATCAACAACGTCTCCGTGTGGTGGCACGTGTTCGGCTCCGCAGTCGTGGTGCTCATCTGCGTGTTCACGCCGTCGAGCCACCAGTCGCTGTCGTGGATCTTCACGACCCGCATCAACAACAGCGGCTTCGGCGACGGCTCCTACTGGTTCTACGTGCTGCCGCTCGGCTTCCTGCTCACGCAGTACACGATCACCGGCTTCGACGCCTCGGCGCACCTCGCCGAGGAGACCCAGGGTGCCCATCTCGCGGCGGCCAAGGGCCTCTGGAAGTCGATCTTCTACTCCGCCATCGGCGGCTACATCCTGCTGCTTTCGTTCCTCTGGGCCGCCTACAAGGTGGACGCGATCAACTCGATCGATCCCAAGGTGAACCCGTACGGCCAGGGCTCGGTCATCCAGATCTTCGCCACGGCCCTGACGCCCGCGATGTTCAAGTTCGTCATGTTCATCACGACGGCCGGTCAGATCTTCTGCACCACGGCCTGCCTCACCTCGTCCTCGCGCATGATGTTCGCGTTCTCGCGTGACGGGGCCGTGCCCGGGCACCGTCGTCTGGCCAAGGTGAACCAGCACCGCGTCCCGATCAACGGTGTGCTCGCCTCCGCGGTCATCGGCGTCATCATCACGCTGCCGGCGTTGTGGAAGAGCCCCTCGGGCGCGCCCACTGCGTTTTACGCCGTGGTGTCGGTTGCAGTCATCGGCCTCTACCTGGCCTTCCTGATCCCCATCTGGCTGCGCTGGACACACGGCGACAAGTTCCAGCCGGGCGAGTGGACCCTGGGCAGGAAGTACCGGTGGATGAACCTGGTGGCAGCGGCGGAGATCGTGATCATCTCCATCTACTTCATCCTCCCCTTCACGCCCAGTGGCACGCCTGGCAACAAGGACTTCACCTGGACGGCCGTCAACTACGCGCCGATCCTCACCGGTGGCACCTTGGTCTTCCTCGCCATCTGGTGGCAGGTATCCGTGCGGCACTGGTTCACGGGCCCCAAGCGCACCGTGGACATGTAGGCGCTCGATCACGGGAGGGGCGATCACCGCACGGTGGTCGCCCCTCCCGTCGTCTGTGCGGTGATCCAGCACCTGCCGGGGCCCGGCGACTCCGCCCGCCGCTGGTCCCGCTCAGCCGAGATGCCGCATCCAGAGTTGCGCCACCTCGAGCGGGCGCTCGATCTGCGACACATGTGCGGTGTCCACGATGACGGCCACGGTCGCGCCGGGATGCTCCCGGGTGATGCGGTGCGCCGCCTTGGGATCGACGAGTTGGTCCCGCAGGCCGTAGACGGCGAGCACCGGCACCTCGATGCGACCGAGGAGGCGCCAGGGGTTGGCCGTGCGTCGGCGCAGGAAGGTGCGCATGAGTGAGCGCGCCGACCCCAGGTAGGTGGCCGTCGCATGCTCGTCGCCGTCACGTCGCTTGGTCTCCTCGATGAGCTCCTGCAGACGCAACGGGTGCACGTTCGCCGGGTCGGCGAAGTTGACCGAGAGTGAGCCTGCGACCCGCTGCTCGACGGTGCCGCGCGACCAGCGGGCGAGCAGGCGGTCACCGATCCGGGGCAGGGCCACGGCGGGCACCGCGTAGTTCATCCTGGTGAGGCGATGGGTGGGCAGCGCCGGTGACACCAGGGTCAGGCTGCGTACGAGATCCGGCCGGTCAGCCGCCAGGTCGACGGCGACGACACCACCCATGGAGTTGCCGAAGAGGTGCACCGCCCGGCCCCCGAGGTGTGTCTCGATGAACGCCTCCACGGCACGCACGAAGCCGGCCATGGTGGGCGGACCCGGCGTGGGATCGGAGTGCCCGTAGCCGGGGAGGTCGATGGCGTACGTGTGCAGCGGGAGCGCGTGCATGAGATCCGTCCAGTTGGTGGCACGCCCGCCCAGTCCATGGATCATGACGGCCGGCTCACCCTCACCGAGTTCGCGAAAGGCGAGTTGCCTGCCCTCGATGAGCGCGTACTGCACCGGAGGTGACGGGAAACCCCTGCCGTCCATTGCGGACCCCCTTCCCCTCGTCGCGGGGCTGCCGGCGATAGGCTGCGATCGTGAGTTTCGATCGCACCGCGCCGCGCATGCCCCGTGAAGCGCGGCGGGCGCAACTCATCGATGCCGCCCGCTCGGTATTTGTAGCACAGGGCTACCACGCCGCGGCAATGGACGACATCGCGGACCGGGCGGGCGTTTCCAAGCCGGTCCTGTACCAGCACTTCCCGGGGAAGCTGGACCTCTACCTGGCGCTGCTGGAGCTCAGCGGCGAGCAGTTGGTGGATGCGGTGCGCAATGCGCTCGCCTCCACCTCCGACAACCGGGAGCGCGTCCATGCGGCCGTCGGCGCCTACTTCGAGTTCGTGAATGACGCGGACGGCGCCTACCGCCTCGTGTTCGAGTCCGATCTCACCAACGAGCCCTCGGTGCGCGATCGCGTCGAGGCCATCGAGGACGAATGCACGGTGATGATCGCGCGAGTGATCGCCGAGGACACCGGCTTGACCGACGACGAGGCCACCCTGCTCGCCATCGGCATCAGCGGTACCGCAGAGACCGCGGCACGCCGTTGGCTGCGGGAGGGTAAGGTCATCCCCATCGGCCACGCTGTGGCCCTCGTGAATCGGCTGGTCTGGCGCGGCATCTCGGGTGTCCCCCGCAGCCACTAAGCATTTGGAGCAACATGGAAGTCCGCATCGGAGTCCTGCATGCGCCGCGTGAAGTCGTGTTCGAGTCCACCGAATCCGTGGATGCGCTGCAGTCGTCGGTGGATGCCGCGATCGCGTCCGGAGCCACGCTTCGCCTGCATGATGACAAGGGACGCGTGATCCTGGTCCCGGGAGCGCTCATCGCCTACGTCGACATCGCTGCCGCTGATGCGCGTCGCATCGGATTCGGCGGAGCAGCATCTTGACCAAGATCCCCGGACCGCTGTTCAGCGACTTCGGCGTGGACCCGCAGATCTGCGCCGCCCTCGAGCATGCGGGCATCACCCACGCCTTCCCCATCCAGGCCCAGACCCTGCCCTTGGCACTCGCGGGCAATGACCTCATCGGCCAGGCCAAGACCGGCACCGGCAAGACGCTCGGCTTCGGCATCCCCCTACTCCAGCGCATCACCGACCCCGACGGCCGACCGCAGGCGCTGGTCGTGGTGCCCACGCGTGAACTCTGCGTGCAGGTCGCATCCGACCTCGAGATCGCAGGCCGCGTGAAGGGCCTGCGCGTCCTCGCCGTCTACGGTGGCCGCGCCTACGAGCCGCAGGTGGACGCCCTCGGCAAGGGTATCGACGTGGTCGTCGGCACGCCCGGCCGCCTCATCGACCTCTGGAGGCAGAAGCACCTCAACCTCTCCAAGGTCCGCACGCTGGTGCTCGACGAGGCGGACGAGATGCTCGACATGGGCTTCCTGCCCGATGTCGAGACCCTCGTGAATGCGACGCCCACCACGCGCCAGACCATGCTCTTCTCGGCCACCATGCCGGGTTCCATCGTCACCATGGCCCGCCGCTACATGTCGAACCCCACACACATCCGGGCGAGTGACCCCGATGACGCGGGCTCGACGGTGGACACGCTCGAACTCCACGTGTGGCAGGCCCACCACCTCGACAAGCCCGAGCTGGTCGCCCGCATCCTCCAGGCCGAGGGGCGCGGCCTCACCATGATCTTCACCCACACCAAGCGCGCTGCGCAGGAACTCGCGGACAAGCTGGTGGAGCGCGGTTTCGCCGCGGCCGCCGTGCACGGGGACCTCGGTCAGGGTGCGCGCGAGCAGGCCCTCCGTGCCTTCCGCTCGGGCAAGGTGGATGTGCTCACCGCGACGGATGTGGCGGCCCGCGGCATCGACGTCGACGGCGTCACCCACGTCATCAATTACGAATGCCCTGATGACGACAAGGCCTTCCTGCACCGCGTCGGCCGCACCGG
>DAHWFQ010000193.1:0-9800 GCA_027324895.1 Actinomycetota bacterium
CGGACGCTTCGACATCGTCGCCGTCGCCGTCGAACATCGTGTCGGAGACATCGCCATCGGAGAGGCCGCCCTGGTGGTGGCGGTGTCCGCCGCGCATCGCGGGGAGGCCTTCAGTGCATGCTCGGCCGCGGTGGACCTGACCAAGGAGCGACTCCCGGTGTGGAAGCACCAGCGATTCACGGACGGCACGGATGAATGGGTGAACTTCGCATGAGTGATGCCTTCTCTCACCTCAACGAGCGTGGCGAGGCCCGCATGGTCGATGTGACCGCGAAGGAAGTCACGCAACGTTCGGCCACCGCGCGTTGCCGTGTCGTCGTCTCAGCGCCGGTGGCTCAGCGACTCGTGCAGGGGGACATGCCGAAGGGCGATGCCCTCGGCGTGGCGCGCATCGCGGCCATCCAGGCCACCAAGCGCACGGCCGACCTCATCCCGCTCTGCCATCCCATTGCCATCCATGGCGTGGACGTCGAGATCCAGGTTGTCGCCGATGCCGTGGAGATCGAAGTCGTGGTCAGGACGGCGGATCGCACGGGCGTCGAGATGGAGGCGCTCACCGCTGCCGCCGTCGCGGGCCTCACCGTGATCGACATGGTGAAGGGCGTCGATCGCTCCGCGCACATCGCAGAGGTGGTGTTGCTGGAGAAGCGCGGTGGCCGCTCCGGCACCTGGCGGCGCGAGTCGTGACGACGCCCACGGCCTGGACCGCGGTCATCCTGGCCGGCGGGCATGGGCGCCGCTTGGGCAACGTCGAGAAGGCCTCCGTACGCATCGGGGGCCAGACCCTGCTCGAGCGCATCCTCCAGGACCTGCCCGACGAGGTGCCGGTGGTGGTCGTGGGGCCGACCATCCCCACCAGCAGGCCCGTCCGCTTCGTGCTCGAGGAGCCTCGATTCGGTGGACCGGTCGCGGGCCTGGCCACGGCGCTGCCCGAGATCCGCACGCCCCTGCTCGCCTTGCTGGCGACCGACATGCCACGCGCCGCGCGCCTGCTCGGCACCCTCCGCTCGGCCCTCCTCGATGACGACGAGGTGCTGATGCCCGTGGATGCGCAAGGGGTCCGCCAGCAGCTCTGCTCGATCGTCCGACGCGATGCCCTGGCCCTGGCGCTGGCGCACTTCCCGAGCCACGACGGCATCGCCATGCGCGCGCTCATGGCCAGGCTCAAGGTTCGCGAACTCGCTCTCACCACGGAGCAGGCGACCATGCTGCAGGACATCGACACGCCGGAGGACCTGCGCAGGGCGAGGGAAGGCACCTAGGCGGAGGGCCCCTCCTGCCGTAGGCGGTCACGCTCATCCAGCAAGGCGTCGATGTGCCGTGCCTCCGCGGCGTCGACGCGCATCCAGCGCACCACCACCAGGCCGATGATCGGCAGGTCACTGACGTCGGCGATGAACCACAGGATCGCGCCAGCCCATGACTGGTTGTCCAGCGCATGCCGCGCCAGCGCGGGGGTCCGGGCCCAGTAGTCGGCGCCGATCACCTGCGTGCTCAGGCGCATGACGAGGCCGGGGATGGCGTCGAAGACGAGTTCACCGACGGACAGCAGCGCCTGCAGGCCGAGGGCCACCGAGGTGGTGTCATCGGCACTGCCCTTGAGCCCGGCGTGCAGCATCACCCCCAGGCCGAACATGCCCGGGAAGCTCAGCAGGAGCAGCGGGTCATGCGCCACCACGAGGGTCCAGAGCGGTGTGAAGAAGTAGGCCGCGAGGAGGATGGGGGTCACCACCGTGGCGATGAGCGGCGAGCCCAGCAGCCGCGCGAGTCTCGAGTGCCGCATCGGCAGCAGGGCGCCGGCGGGCATCGTGGAGACGGCCATGAGCGGCAGCACGATGATGAGCAGGCAGGTGCGCAGGACATCCCCAGCGGCGCCGGCGAAGAACGTGGGAAGGACGAGCAGCGCGATGGTCCCGCTCGCTGCCGTGAAGCCGGCGAGCAGCCACTGCCTGCGGCCGTGCAACCTGCGCACCAGCAGCCACACCCAGAGGGTGAGCGTCAGGGCGGTGCCGGGGGCGGACACGGTTCAGTCGTGCTGACGGTGGCGGGGGAAGTGCCACTGCGGCAGGTGCACGAAGCCCTCGGCGCCGAGGTAGGCGATGGCCACGCCCGGCAGTGACGCCGCTTGTGGGAACAGCAGGTAGCGGGGCTCCCAGAGCGGCTCGAACTTGGCGTTGAAGCGATAGAGGGAGTCGGCCTGGCTCCAGCGGGAGATGAACTTCAGCATGGCGCCCCAGGCCCGGGCCAGGGGTCCTGCGCCGATGCGCTCCGCCCGTTCGAAGGCGTCACGGAAGACCGCGAAGTTCAGCGACACCCGCTTCACCCCCAGGTCACCCAGATGCTCCATCAACTGGGCCACCATGAGTTCGTTCACGCCGGACTCGCTGCCCGGTGCGCGTCGCATGAGGTCCAGGGAGAGCCCGTCGCGACCCCAGGGCACCAGCACGAGTATGGCGCCCAGAACGCCGTCGAGCAGCGCGCGCACGGCGACGGAGTCCGGGTCGGTGGCCGCATCCACGCGTCCCAGGGCCATGGAGAACCCGCGTTCCGGGCCGCCCAGGCGCCACTCGTCGGCGCGCTGCACCAATTCCGTGACGCCGGCCGCATCGAGGTCGCGCAGTCGCGAGACCTGCACCTGGTAGCCGGCGCGTTCCGCCCGGGTCACCGCATGTCGGACGTTCCGCATGCGTCGGCCCTCGAGCGAGAACTCGCCCTGTTCCAGCACGGCCTCGTCGCCGAACTCCAGTGCCGTCATCCCTCCGACGCGGATCCATTGCTGCGCCCCCTGTTGGCTCGCCGCCACCACGGCCGGAGTCCAGGCGTGCTGCCGCGCGAGGTCGAGGAAGGCGGTGATGGCGTCCGGCCACTGTGAGGGGGGCCCGATGGGATCGCCCGCCGCCAGTGCGGTCCCGGACACGACGCGGTAGGAGACCAGGGCCTGGCGATTCGGGGAGGCCACGATGGACCGATCCTGCCGTGCCGCGAAGTAGGCGAGGGAGTCGGTGCTTCCGTACTTGGCGAGGAGCGAGCGCAGGAGCGCCTCCTCGTCGTCGCTGCGGCGCGGGCCGACGGGTGAGCTGCGCAGGTAGAGGAAGCCGGTGACCACCGCCGTGAGCATGCCCAGGCTGAGGAGCATGAAGTAGACGACGTCCTCGTACCGGCCCTCGGGCGCGGTGAGGACGGACGGGATGCCGACCAGGCCCTGCACGGTGGCGACCGCACGGATCCGCACCGATGCCGAGATGTTCGAGAAGTCGTCGAGCAGCGAGATGGCGAGGAATCCGATGAAGAAGCTGGCCGCCAGCAAGGTGGCGCCGATGGCCAACGCCTGTTGCCGGGTGCCCGGGTCGGGGACGGCGAGGAACTGGTCCTTGAGGCGGAACATGAAGATGGCGAGCACCACCGAAAGCGTGGTGGCGATGCGGTGCTGCTGCGCGGATTGGAGCACGGCCTCGATGACGAGCAGGACCATCGCCAGCAGCCAGGCCTGGCGCTTGCCGCGGGAGAGGCTGCGCGCGAAGCCGAAGAGCAGGACGCCGAGGGCCACGCTGATGCCGGGGACGGCGGTGGCGATCCCTGGGAGGACACCCACCAAGGGGTCCAGTCGCTGCATGAGTCCGGCGCGATGGACGGCGACCAGGTCGTACAGCGAGACGAAGGTGGCGAAGACGGCCACACGCCGCGGTCCGCGGAGGGCACGGGGATCCGGTGGGCGGTTCGTCCGCTCCCTGCTCCCGCGACCGCCGCCGGGGCCCTCGGGCGCACGTGGGGGTCGATCGGGTGCAGCCGCAGCCGCAGGCACCGAAATGCTCATTGCTCCTCATCTCGGATGATGTGGTGATTATCCAGCATCGCCGGGCCCCTGGCAGGTCACGGGTCCCCCGCGCGTCAACTCCCCGTAACCTGCAGGTGTCATCATGGTGCGGTGACGGACATCGGAACCACCGCACCCGCTTCGGTGGAGGAGTTCGTCTGGCGCACCCTCTTCAGCTCCATCGACGTCATCGCCCAGCACGAGAGCATCGGCCAGGACAGCATGGACCCCGAGGCCCTGCACCAGTTCCGGGTGTCGATCCGCCGACTGCGCTCCAATCTCCGCTCCCTGCGACGCGTGCTCAACGCCGCGGCCGCCACGGACCTGCGGAACCGCCTGGCCGAACTCGACGAGTTGGTCCGGCCCGTGCGGGACGGCGAGGTCATCGTCGAGCGCCTGAGCCGGACCGCGGGGGAGGTGAGCAACCCCATCGACGCCGACGTCGTCGAGTGGATCCACCAGCGCCTGAGCGATGAGACGGAGCGGGCGCGCACCATCCTGCTCGAGGCCTTCCGGGGACCGGTGTTCGCCCACTTGGTGCAGGACCTCCAGGAGCTGCGCTCCAGCCGATTGGTCATGCCACCGGCCGGGGAGCTGGAGGCGGTCCTGCAGGAGCTCAACGAGCGCGCCTGGGGCAAGGTGGCACGGCTGGCCCGGAGCCTTCCGGAGGCGGCCGCCGACCAGGACCTGCACCGCCTGCGCATCCTGGCCAAGCGCAGCCGCTACCTGAGCGAGGCAAGCAGCCCGGTACTGGGGAAGCCGGCCGAGCAGCGAGCCAAGGCGGCGCAGAGCATCCAGACCCTGCTCGGCGAGCACCAGGATTCGGTGGTGCTCTCCGCGGTCCTCGCCGAGTTGCCACGGCCGACGGCTGCGCATGGCATCGCCACGGACGGGCTGCTGGCGGCCGAGACCGATGCCCGTGTGCGGTTGCGCAAGCAATGGCACCGGCTCTGGCGCCGCATCGACCGACGGGTGCACTGAGCGCGGCGACGTCGGGAGCCCCTACCATTCCGCCGTGAAGCGTGCGAGGCGAACGGCTGGACTGCTGGGACTGATCGCGATGACCGCGGTCCTGTTCGCCGTGTCCGCATCGCCTGCGTCAGCGCAGGTCGGCGCCACACGCGCACAGCACCAGCATGCGAGGGCCGGAACATCGCGATTCCACGTGCCCGTCCTCGAGTACCACCGCTTCATCCCCAGTGACCTGGCATCCCCGCGCGTCCTGCGCTTCGACGTCCCGCCGTCGCTGTTCGACGCCCAGTTGACCGCGCTCCAGGCCGCGGGCTGGCACACCATCACCGCCGCCCAGCTGGCGCAGGACCTGGCCTCGGGAACCAGGCCGGATCCCAAGACCTTCATCATCACCATCGACGACGGCCACGAGGACGGCTACACGGCCGCACTGCCCATCCTGCGGGCCCATGGCATGGTCGCCACCTACTACGTGATCGCCGGTCGCATCGACGAGCGTCACCCGACCGATCCCTCCCTGTCCTCCGAGCAGGTGCTGGCGCTCGTGCAGGCGGGCATGGAGATCGGCAACCACACCTACAGCCACGTGCGGCTGGCCGCTCTCACCGCCGCCGAGCAGGAGCAGGAGATCGCCTCCGCGTCCGCGCGCCTGGCCGCCATCACGGGCCAGGTGCCCACGACCATGGCCTACCCCTTCGGCAGCTTCGACGGCGTCACGGAGCGGGCCGCGCATGCAGCGGGCATCCAACTTGCGTTCGACAGCAGTTTCGGTGCGCACGAGTCCGCCTCGGGCCGCCTGCGCTCGCCCCGACTCCATGTCGGCGTGGAGGACACGCCGGCGATGCTGTTGGCGCGCTTGAGCGCCTTCGCGCACTGAGCGATGCCTGGAGGCACGTTCGCCGGTTGGGACCAGCGTGTCGCCTGAACGCAGCGGACATGTCCCCCGTACCCTGCACATGAGCGCAGCAGGGGAGGGAGCCCGAGGTGTACGAAGGCGTGGACGTCCCCCGGCGCACGCCTGCCTGGTTGGCCTTCGTCGCTCGTCACATGGGCTATCGCCTGACGCCGGTTCAGGCGCAGCAGCCGCGCGCCGATGAGCTCACCGGCCTGAGCGCGCGCGACCAGTTGCTGCAGCGGCTGGAACAACTCCTGGCGGAACGCGCCCGCGTCGGCCCCTATGCCCTGCCCGCGGGTGTGGCGGTGCTGCGCATCGACATCGACGACCTGGAGCGCGTGAACGAGGCGCTCTCGCACGCGGCCGGTGACATCGTCATCGTCGCCCTCGCGCAGCGCATCGCGACCATCGTCGGTGACCCCAGGAATGTGTCCCGCATCGCCGGCGCCGCCTTCGCCGCACTGGTGCCCACGGACGGCGACGACGTGGCCGCCGTCGAGGCCCTGGCGCACCAGGTCAGGCGTGCGGTGTCCGACCCGGTCATCGTCGCCGGCCACTACATCACCTCCAAGGTGTCCATCGGTGTGGCCTTCGAGGACGCCACGGACGGCGCCGAGACGGCACTGCAGAACGCCACCCTGGCGGTCCGGCGCGCCCGGGAGATGGGTGGGGACCGCGTCGAGCTGGCGGATCGCGATCTGGCGAAGAAGGCGCGGTTGCGCCTCGAGCTCGAGGAGGAGATGCGTCGCGGGCTCGACGCCGATGAGTTCCGCGCCTGGTACCAGCCGATCGTGGACTTCGGGGACGGCCACGTCGTGGGCTATGAGGCGCTCATCCGCTGGTTCACCCCCGACGGGCGACAGGTGTTCCCCGGTGACTTCATCCCGGTCGCCGAGAGTTGTGGCCTGGTGTCAGAACTCGACGCCCTGGTGCTCGGACAGGCGCTTGAGCGCTTGGCGGACCTGCCCGACCCCCAGTTCATCGCAGTGAACGTCTCGCCCGTGTCGCTCATGCGACCCGACTTCGTGCGTCGCGCCTCGGCGCTGCTCGCGGTCACTGGGGTGCACCTTGGACGGCTGCACCTGGAGGTCACCGAGACGGCGCTCCCGTCCAACCTGGATGTGGTCCGCAGCGCCATGCTCCACCTGAGCATGGGTGGCGCGCAGTGGTACTTCGACGACTTCGGGACCGGCTACTCATCCATGAGCAACCTGGGCGACCTGCCGGTCGACGGGCTCAAGTTGGACATGTCATTCACGCGAGGCATCCATGCGGGGGATGAGACGAGCACGCGGTTGGCGCACGGCCTGCTGGGCCTGGCCCGGGGGCTCGAGCTGGACACCGTGGCCGAGGGCGTGGAGACCGACGCGGTGGCTGCGGTCCTGCGGGAGCAGGGCTGGGAGCACGGCCAGGGCTGGCTGTACGGCAAGGCCGCCCCGCTCAACGCAGCGTGACCTGCGTCACCTTGCCACCGGCCCGGAATCAGATACCCTACGGGGTATCGCTCCCAGGGGTTGGGACTGATCGCACCACCAGACCTTTCGCCACTCGACGAGCGTCGTCGTCGAGTGGCGAAAGTCCGTGGGCGAACTGATTGCCGATGGCCAATTCACGCTCCCGCGGGCTGGCGAGCAGCACCAGCAGCACGGTGGCCACAGCCATGACGATGCCCAGCGAATCGAACAGATCCAGGTGTGGGTCCGAGGTGGCTGCGGGTTCCGCCAGGGCGTAGATGACGAATCCCGCCGTGCCAAGCACGGTCGCCTTGAGGTGCCAGGAGCGATTCATTCCCGACACCGCCACGAGTGGCAGCGCCCACAGCAGGTACCAAGGCTGCACGACCGGACCCAGGGCGATGACGACGGTGAAGGCGAGCAGGGCGCCACGCACCGGTGAGCGGCCCTGCGGGCGCAGCAGCAACCATGCACAGATCGCGATGGCAACGGCCATGAAGGCCAGGCGCACCGAGGTGACTGCCACGGCATCGAGCCCGCGGTTGCCGAAGGCGTCGCCGACCAAGCCGATGGCCATGCCGATGGCGGTCGACGGTGACAGCCAGGTGCGCACGGAGCCGGGAGTGGTGAGCGCCTGGATCCAGCCCCAGCGCACGCCGGTGGCCAGACCCACGATGAGCACCAGGGAAAGGACGAGCACCCCCGACGTCGCGTAGGCCAGCCAGCGGCGCCAGGCGTGCGCATCGCGCCGCAGGAAGAGCAGGCTCGCGAAGGGCACGACGAGGAGCGCGATCGGCTTCACCGCGACGGCCGCCGCCAGCAGCAGGACGGTGGGCACGGGATGACGGCGCATGGCGTGGTAGAGGCCCGCCAACATCAGTCCCACCATGAGGGCGTCATTGTGTCCACCCAGTGAGAAGTGCAACAGCACCAGGGGGTTCATCACCGCCAACCAGGTGGCTGCCGCGGGATCGATGCCGTGCAACTGCGCCAGTTTCGGCACGTAGTGGGCCATCATGCCGATGCCGAGGATGGCGATGAGGCGGAAGCCGATGGCGGACCAGTAGGGCGTCCCGGCGATGTTCACGACGGCGTGCTGCAGCAACAGGTACAGGGGGCCGTAGGGCGTCGGCGTCTCCGCCCACATGGGATCGACACCGGCACGGAACCACCCGGGCACGGACGCCGCCCCGTGGGTGTAGGGATCGAGCCCCATCTGCAGGAGGCGTCCTTGCACGAAGTAGGAGTACGGATCGCGGCTGAACAGTGGCGGTACCAACACGGTGGGGAGGATCCAGAGCGCAAGCACGTTGCGCAGGCTGCGCAAGGGCACCGCCGTGCGGCCCAGGATGCCGGCCCCCAGCAGGAGCCAGGACTGCAGGAGCAGCGCACCGCCGACGAGGACCGCGACCCGGCTGATGCCCTCGCCGAGGCTCGTCGTGTGCAGGAGGCCGACGACCGGGCTCGACTCGACGTTGAAGAGTGGTGGCAGCCAGCCCAGGCCGAGCGCGCCGATGGCGAGCACGGCGCTCCCGATGGCTCCCGCGATGCCGTGGGACCAGAGGAGCGGCCGCTCGCGCACGGTCAGGCCGTCCGATCGGTGGCAGCGAGGGCCAGCTCCTGCAGGAGTTCGGCACCGTTCGCGGCCAGCGAGCGCTGGTGGAGCGCGGCCAGGGCCTCATCACGATTCCTGGTGATCCGCTGCTCGACCTCATGCAACGCCCCGGTCTCCTCGAGGATCCCCTGGACCTCGAGCACGCCGTCGGCATCGAGTTGCGGGTCGCCCACCAGGAGGTCGAGGCGAGAGCGCTGGGCGGCACTGCCGCGCTCCTGGGCGAGGGCGATCAGGAGCGTGCGCTTGCCCTCGCGTAGGTCGTCGCCGGCCGGCTTGCCCGTGGTCGCGGGGTCCCCGAAGACGCCGAGCACGTCGTCGCGCAATTGGAAGGCCTCGCCGAGGGGCAGGCCGAACGCGCTGTAGGCCGCGAAGACGTGCGGCTCGGCGCCTGCGAGTGCGGCCCCCAAGTGGAGGGGGCGCTCGATCGTGTACGCCGTGGTCTTGTAGCGGACGACCCGGCGCGCCCGTTCGACACTGCCGCCGCCCCTCGACTGCTCGAGCACGTCCAGGAACTGTCCGGCCATGAGTTCTGTGCGCATGGCGTCGAAGACCGGCTTGGCGCGGCGCAGGGTGACCTCGTCGAAGCCGGAGTCGAACAGCATGGCATCGGTCCAGACCATGGCCAGGTCGCCGATGAGGATGGCTGCGGCCGCACCGAAGCCGTCCGCGCTGCCATGCCAGCCACGGCTCGCATGTGAGGCGCTGAACTGTCGATGCACCGACGGCATGCCGCGCCTGGTGTCCGAGTTGTCCATGACGTCGTCGTGGATGAGCGCGGACGCCTGCAGCAACTCGAGCTAGGCGGCGGCCCCGATGATTGCCGGATGCGTGCCCCCGGCACCGATGAAGCCCCATTGGCAGAATGCCGGTCGCAGGCGCTTGCCGCCACTGAGCATGCCCTCGAGTGCGGACAACGCCGGGGCCAACTCGGGCGAGATGGCGAGCAGCGGTTCGCGTTGTTGCGCGATGAAGGCATCGAGTGCCGCCTGCACTCCGTCGCGAAGGGACGAGAGCGCGTCGCTGTTGTGGGGCACCTGCCGAGCCTATGTC
>DAHWFQ010000198.1:0-8387 GCA_027324895.1 Actinomycetota bacterium
CGAACTGCGCGGGATTCACGAACACGGTGGTGAGCAGGGTGCCGCCTGCGCCGAGCTCGGAGCGCGCCGCCTGCATGAGGGCCCGGTGGCCCGCATGCAGCGCACCCATGGTGAGCACCACCGCACGCGGGCCCGTCGTCGCCTGCAGCCAGTCGCGGAGCTCGGCCCTGGTTCGCAGCACCACGGTCATTGATCACACGTCCAATCGCTTGCCATGCCGGGTCGCCGTTGCGGCCGCCAGGGCTTGGTAGGTCTCGAGGGTGGAGGTCGGCAGATCGCTCGCGAGAAGGGCGGCGAGATGCGCGCGCACGGTTGCCCAGTCCCCGCGCGCGATTGGACCGGTGAGGGCCGCATCGCCCTCCGCGAGCACGCGCTCGACCGTGGCTGCGAGCAGCGAGCGCAGGTACTCGCCACTCTCGTCGACGCCGATGGAGCTGAGCATCTCCATGCTCTGCGCGATCAGCGTCACTGCATGGTTCGACGCGTGCGCCAAGGCTGCGTGGTAGAGCACACGATCGGCCTCCGCGATGACGGTGGGCACGCCGCCGATCTCATACACGAGGGCGAGGGCGATGGGCAGGGCGTCCCCTTCCGCGGTGACGCCGAAGGGACAGTGCAACAGGCGCTGCACATCCTCGGGGGACGCGTGCAGGGTCATCGCCGGATGCGCTGCGAACACGGCGGCACCGAGCTCGCTAGCCGGTCGGAGCACCGCGGTCCCGTGGCGGCCCGACAGGTGCATGACGATGTGGCGGCGACCGATGGCGCCGGAGCCCACGAGCCCCGCCACCGCGGCTTCGATGGCGTCGTCGGGGATGGCGACGATCACCAGGTCCGCGGCCTCGCACACGGCGATGGGGTCGAGGACGTCGGCGGAAGGGAGCATGCGCGCCGCGCGGTCCCGGGAGGCGAGCGAGACCGCATTCACCGCCACGCAGTGGTGACCGACGCGATCGAAGGCGCGCGCCACGACGGTTCCGGCCCGCCCGGCACCGATGAGCCCCACGCGCAGGCGCGGGGTCGTCGAGGGCTCCGGCATCCTCGTCCTCCTTCGAATCCGGGCCGCTGCGGGTCCCGGTACGCGGCGTGAACTCTACGCCGCCTGCCTGCATCGCCTCCGACGCCCGGAGCCGATCAGCCGGCGACGGGGATGCGGCGGTAGCCCCGCAGCACGAAGGTCTCGCGTCGCTCCGGCTCATCGGCGAGCTGCAGGCGGGGCAGGCGCTCAAGCAGTCGGGGCACGGTCACGGACAGTTCGAGGCGCGCGAGCGGCGCACCGAGGCAGAAGTGGATGCCGGCGCCGAAGGCGATGTGGTTGTTGGGGTCACGCGTGACATCGAAGGCGTCGGCTCGTTCGAAGACCAGCGGATCGCGATTGGCGGATCCCAGCAGTGCCGCGATCCTGCCGCCCTCGCGAACGGTCACGCCACCGATCTCCACATCACGCGTGGCAGTGCGCTCGAACAACTGCAATGGGGAGTCGAACCGCAGCATCTCCTCGATGGCGCTGTCTGCGAGCCCGTAGGGGTCCCGCACCAGTTGTGCGAGCTGGTCAGGATGCCGGAACAACTGCACGAAGCCGTTGCCGAAGCCGTTGACGCTCGCCTCGTGGCCGGCGTTGAGCAGGAGCACCGCGGTGGCGATGAGCTCACGTTCGTTGAGCCGTTCGCCCGCCGCCTCCACCTGGGCCAGCGCGGTGAGCAGGTCCTCACCGGGATGGGCACGTCGCTCCTCGACGATCTCGGCCATGAATGCCGCGAACTCATCGGCGGCGGCCTGGGCCAGGGCCTCATCGGCCGCCGTGCGCGTGTAGTCGTACATCTTCACGATGCGCTGCGACCAGTGCCGCAGGTTGTCGCGTTGGTCCGCGGGCACACCCAGCAGCTCCGCGATGATGGCAACGGGCAACGGCTCCGCGTAGTCCGCGATGAGATCGAAGCTGCCGGCATCGACCTGCTTGGCCACCGCGGCGTCGATCAGGTCATCGGTGAGCTGCTGCACGATCGGTCGCATGCGCTCGATCTGCCCCCGCGAGAAGGCCTTCGCCACCAACGCGCGCAGGCGTGTGTGCTTCGGGGGTTCCGACTCGAGGATGGAATCCGAGTGCAGCCAGTTGAAGGTGTTCCACACGTCGTCGGGATGCCGATCGCGCCAGATGCGGCCCAGCGCCTTCGAGCGCAGTACGGCGTTCGCATCGGCATGGGTGCTCGCGAGGTGCATGCCCAGGCCCTCGTGCCAGACCGGCGCTCCCGACGCGCGCCACTCGGCGAACAGGGGATACGGATCTGCGACGAACGTCGGGTCTTCGAGATCGATGGTCACGGCTTGCATCCGCAAAGGCTATTGGTGAGCGCTTCGTGAGGGCGCAGGCAGCCGCCATACAGTTGCGCCATGGCGTTCGTCGAGTGGGCTGCGAGGCCCTTGGCTGACGGGCCGCACCTGATCGATCGACTCCCCCTCGACCCCCTGCATCCGCTGCTGCACGGCTCCCTCGCCATCGCCCTCGAGGTGCAGGACGGCCACATCGCCCGGTGCCGATTCGACGTGCACGCGAACCACCGCGGGGACGAGAAACTGCTCGAGGTACGCACCTACCCGCAGGGGCTGGCCCTGGTGAACCGCCACGGGTGGCTCACCGCCCCCTTCGCCGAGACCTTGTATGCGCGCATCATCGAGTCGGCACTCGGGCTCACCATCAGCGAGCGCGCCGGAGCCCTGCGCGACCTCTCGCTGGCGCTGAACCGGGCCGCCGTCGAGTGCTACTGGGAGCACCTGGAGGCGTCACTCACGGGTGCTCAGAACGACGCCCTGCCACGACGCGAAGGTTGGCTCGGCGAGCTCGAGACACTCACCGGGGCCCGCATGCATGTCACCTACGTGCGCGTCGGGGGCGTGGCCGCCGATGTGTCCGACGAGCAACTGCAGCGGCTCGCCGGTGCCGGTGACCCCGGCGTGGCCGCGGCCGCACTGCATGCGGCCGCCGCGCAGGGCGCCATCTCCGTGCCACTCCCGAAGGTGCTGCGCCTGCCCGAGGGCGACGCCTACGACGAGATCGGGACCCCGCACGGCGTCCTCGGCATGTGGGTGATCAGCCGTGGCGACAAGGTGCCGCATCGCGTGCACCTGCGCACCGCGGGCTTCGCCGCCCTGGCCGAACTCGAACGACGGGCAGTGGGCATGACGCCCGAGGCGCTGCTGCTGGAACTCGCGCGCACCCGTTGCACACTCGGCGAGGTGTCACGATGAAGGCCATGCCCTGGTGGCGTTGGGTGGCCGCCACCTTCCTCATCGTGGCGCTGTGGATCTACCCCGCAGCGGGGCTCGAGCTGCTGGCCAAACAGGCCGTGTCCGGTGCCGCCGCGTGGCAGCGACTGCTGCGGGACCTGGTGACGTTCATCCCCTTCCTCCTCGCCACCCCGCTGGTGTGGCGCTACGCGACCGGCCTGCCGGTCGCTCGACTGGTGAACACACGTGGGCGCATCGCCACCTCCCGCATCGCGACCGGCTTCCTGGCCTGGCTGGTGCTCTCGGCGCTGAGCACGGGCGTCGACTGGTGGCTGGAACCGACGGCCTACCGTTACACCTTCGTCGCCGCCACCTTCGTCCCCTTCGCCGTCGTGGTGGTGCTGCTGCTGCCCCTCCAGACGTCGGCGGAGGAGTTGTTCTTCCGGGGCTGGATCCTGCGCTGGGCCGAGGGCCTGCCGGTGGCGGCCCGGGTGGCGATCAGCGGCGTGGTGTTCGCGCTCCCGCACGCCGGCAATCCGGAGGCCGCCGGACGGGCAGCGGCTGCGCTGGCGGCCTGGTTCCTGCTGGGAGCCGGCTGGGCGTACGTGTCCGTCCGCGACGGTGGCATCGAACTGGCGCTGGGCGCGCACCTCGCCAACAACGTCTTCTCGCTGCTCATCGTCGGCTACGACGGGGCCGCCCTCCCGACGTCCGCCATCATGACCACCTCGTCGCTGGACATCTACGCGACGCTGGCCTCGCTGGTCGCCATGGTGCCGCTGTTCGCACTCGTCACGCGGCGGCGCTGACCTCAGTTGTCGAAGTTCATGCCGCCATGGTCATTGGGGCCGCCATGGCCGCGATCCAGCATGCGCGGCAGCGAACTGACGTCGGCCAGCGACTTGAGGTCCACCCCGATGTACGCGGCCACCGCCCGGATGCTCGCAAGGTCGTTCGCGGGGATGGGCAGTCCCCTCGCAGCGTCGAGGACGTCGCGAGGCGAGACGCGTGCCATCGCGGCGATCCGCAGGAGATTGCGCTGATCGGGCGTCAGCCTGGGCATCATGCGCATGCCGTTGCCGGGAAGCGCCCGATCGCGCCAGCGGTCCATCATGGAGCCCTCGACGCCCGCGGTCGCGGAGTCCCCGGGCGTCGCCGAGGAACTGTCGAGGGCCGACACGGCCGGTCCCGGCACCTGCGCGCCGGACGTGGTGTTGGCAGCGGGCGGTGCCTCGGGCGAGGGCAGACCGGTGGTGGCGTTCATCATCGTCAGGCCACCCAAGGTGCTCACGGCGATGCGCCCCGGATCGCCGCCTCCCGAGTGCAGGACATGCGCGTTGAGCACGGCAGCGCCGCCGCCGACCGCCAGCAGGCCGACGACCGACAGCACAGTGCCGATCTGACGCTTCATGGACTGCCCTTCGTTGTGCCCAACGGTACGTCCGGCCCGTGTACGAGCCACCCGCAAGCCGTCCAAGAATCGGTGAAGAAGGGTTCGCGATTCGTGCGGAGCCGGCATTCCCGGTCGCCTGTGCGCGGAACCCGCCCCGCTGCAGCCTCCTCGCCGGCCCCGGTGCGACAGGATGTACGGCATGAGAGTGCTCCTCATCGAGGATGACGCGGCCGTTGCTGCCGGCGTCGCGGACGGACTGCGAAATTCCGGGTTCCAGGTGCTGCACGTCTCGACCGGCACCGAGGGCGCGGCCAAGGCGGTGGAGCCGGACGGGCCCGACCTGGTGCTCCTCGACCTCGGCTTGCCCGACGTGGACGGCTATGACGTGTGCCGCAGCATCCGCGCCACCTCGCAGGTCCCGATCATCGTCATCTCCGCGCGCGACGACGAGATCGATCGTGTCGTGGGTCTGGAGCTGGGCGCCGACGACTACGTCACCAAGCCCTTCGGCATCCGCGAACTGGTGGCGCGCATGCGAGCCGTCACTCGACGCACCGGTGGTGACGCCCCGGCCGGCAGGAGCCCCGACGTCCAGCACCTGGGCCAGCTCACCCTGGACCGCCGCTCGCAGCGCGTCCACGTCGCCGGCGAGGAGATCGCGTTGACGGCGACGGAGTTCGAGCTGCTGTCCGTGCTCGCCGAGGATCCGGGCGCGGTCTACCGGCGCACGGAACTGCTCGAGCGTGTCTGGTCGACATCGTTGTACGTGACCCCGAAGACCGTCGACGCGCACATCGCCGCAGTACGTCGCAAGATCGGCCATCCCGACTGGATCGAGGCCGTCCGCGGCGTGGGCTTCCGACTCGAGATCCCGCGCGCCTGATGCGCAATCGACTGCTCGCAGCGTTCCTCTCGATCGCCTTCGCGATCCTGGTGATCCAGGACCTGCCGCTGGCGTCGTACCTGCAGCGGGTCGAGCGTGACAGTGTCACGATGTCACTGCAGCGGGACGCCTGGACGCTCGCCAGCGCAGCGGAACCCCTTGTCGCGCATGCGGATTTCGCCGGACTGGCGGCCATCGCCAAGGGCTACGCCGCCAAGACCGCATCCGGCGTGGACATCGTCGACGGCACCGGCACGGTGCTGGCGAGCACGCGCAGCAGCGAGCTCGGCTACGACTACAGCAACCGCGTCGAGATCTCCACCGCGCTCCATGGCACGGCGGTCATCGGCGAGCGGAACTCCGCTTCCCTGGGCGGCCGCATGCTGGTGGTGGCCGTGCCGATCCGCTCCGGAACCACCATGGCGGGCGCACTGCGACTCACCTACCCGGTCGCCAGCGTGGACGCCATCGTCGGCGAACGCATCCGCAGCATCTACTTCGCCGGGCTGGTGACCCTGCTCGTCGCGCTCACCGGCGCCATCCTCCTCGCGGGCGCGTACACGCGGCGCCTGCGCAGGATCCACGCCGCCACCGAGCAACTGGCGAGCGGCGACCTCACGGCACGCGTCGAGGCGGTGGAACGCGGGGCCTCCGAACTGCGCGGGTTGGAGGCTGCCTTCAACCTCATGGCCGCCCGCCTGCAGACCCTCGTGGAGTCGCAGCAGTCCTTCGCGTCCGATGCCTCCCACCAGCTGCGCACCCCACTCACCGCCCTGCGCCTGCGTCTCGAGAATGCCATGGACGCCGTGCAGGACGTCGACGCCACCGGGCGCTCGCTCGAGCAGGCCATCGAGGAGGTGCAGCGCCTGCAGGTGCTGGTGGACGGCCTGCTCGCCCTGGCCCGTCTGGAGGGACAGGCCATGCACGTCGACGTCGTCGAGGTGGACCCGGTGATCGCGGAACGCGTGGAGATGTGGCGGCCGCTCACCGACGAGCGGGGCCTCGAGCTCGTGTGCAGCGTTCCGGCGGGGCTCAAGGTCACGGCCGCCCACGGCGCGCTGGGACAGGTGCTCGACAGCTACCTCGACAACGCAGTGGAGTTCGCGCCCGAGGGTTCACGCATCGAGTTGCGCGCGGTCCTGCACGAACGGAGCGTGGACTTCCACGTCGTGGACGCCGGCCCGGGCATGGAGCCGGGACCGAGGGCGCACGCCTTCAACCGCTTCTGGCGAGGTCGCGCCGATGGCTCGGGCACTGGCCTCGGCCTGGCCATCGCCTCGCGTCTGGCCGAGGTGAGCGGCGGCACGGTGCGCCTGGATCCCGTGCAGCCCCACGGCATCGACGCAGTGGTGACGCTGCATCGGGCCTGATCAGGCGGGGGACGCCTCGGCACCCGTGGGCGGAGTCGGCAACTGGCAGCTGCGCTCCAACCACAGTGCGATGACGACCAAGGTGAGCGACAGCAGCGCCGCGACGATGGCGTAGACGAAGCGCAGGCGCACGTCGTCGCCCTCCAGGTGGCCGATGAACGACAGGGTCACGCCCACGTACCACCCGCACACGTACGCGCCCGCGCGGCTCGCGGCGAAGGCGAGGGCGACGGTGCGCGCGGCGATGATGGGATCGAGGGGCTTCTCCCGCATCACGAAGGCAGCGCCCTTCAACCCCGAGGCCCGCATGGCGGCCTCATGCTTGGCGCGGGCGATGTGCAGCAGGCGACGTCGCACGATGAGCGTCCACCAGAAGAGCGCCATGCACATGACGCCGATCGCGATGGGCGTGACCGGGCGAACCGGCATGAGCGAGCCCGAGGTGGCGAGGAACAGTCGGCTCACGGTGAGCGCGCAGACGATGCCGATGAGGCCGATCCAGACCAGGGTGCGCTTGCGGGTCGGGTTCATGCCGCCACCCGCAACTCACCGACGGGGGTGATGCCATCCGCACCCAGGGCCGCCAGCAGCGAGGCCGCGCTCCCGAACCCCGGGAAGAGGAATCCGGGATCGAGGTCGACGATCCCGACGAGCACGAAGGCGCGCTCATGGGCCCGCGGATGCGGCAGCGTCAACTGCGGGTCGTCACTGCGCACGTCGTCGTACGCGATGACGTCGACGTCGAGCGTGCGCGGCCCCCAGCGACGGTCGCGCACCCGGCCCGCCCCCGCCTCACACTCCCGCGCGAAGGCCAGTACCTGCTCGGGGTCGAGCTCGGTCTCACCGGCGATCACCGCGTTCAGGAACGGCGGCTGGTCCGTAACGCCCCACGGTGGCGTGCTGAACACGCGTGACGCGCGAATCCCCGTGAACGGTCCGCGCATCGCATCGACGACGGACTGCAGCGCCGCCTCGCGATTCCCGAGGTTGGCGCCGACACCGAGTAGGACGTGAGGCATGCCTACAACGTCCGGTGCACCGTGACGATGACGTCGTCGAAGGGGACGGGGATCGGGGCATGCGGCTTGTGCACCGCGACGGTGACGCCATGCACGCCTGCCACCTTCACGATGTCCTCTGCGATGAGATGCGCAAGGGTCTCGACGAGCCGGTGGGGGGCCCCGACGATGCGGGCATGCACCAACTGCGCGATGGCGGCGTAGTCGACCGTGAGCGAGAGCTCGTCGTGCCGCGCCGCCTCAGCGGTGTCGACCTCCAGGGCGACGTCGATGCGGAACTCCTGCCCGTCCCGACGCTCCGATTCGAGCACGCCGTGGAAGCCATGGCCGGAGATCCCGTTGATCTCAATGCGATTCATCGGCGCCACCTGTCCTCCAGGCGTGCGCGACGCGCACGGCGTCAGCTGACGCGCGGACGTTGTGGACCCGCACCGCCCAGACATCGTGAGCCGCGGAGATGGCGGTGATCGCATCGGTCGCAGCGTCGCGCGCGAAGG
>DAHWFQ010000209.1:0-8185 GCA_027324895.1 Actinomycetota bacterium
CTCGTGGCCATCCTCGATGCGGACAAGGCAGGCTTCCTGCGCTCCGCCACCTCCCTCATCCAGACCATCGGACGGGCTGCACGCAACGTGAGCGGTCAGGTCATCATGTACGCAGACGCCGTGACCCCGGCCATGGCCCAGGCCATCTCGGAGACGAACCGTCGACGCGCCAAGCAGGTGGCCTACAACACGGCGAACGGCATCGATCCGACACCCCTTCGCAAGCGGATCGCCGACATCACGGACACCCTGAGCCGGGAGGACGAGGACACGGCGAGCCTGCTGTCCGAGGCCCGGGCCGCGCGCGGGGTGAAGGTGCGGGGAGGCAACGCCGCGGTCGCGGACCTCATCGCTGAGATCGAGGAGCTCACGGCCGCCATGCACGCGGCGGCCTCCGAACTGCAGTTCGAGGTGGCAGCCCGCTACCGTGACGAGGTGAACGAGCTCAAGCGCGAGCTGCGCGCCATGCAGGAAGCCACACGATGAACGTCACCACGCTGCAGTGGTGCGTGCTCATCGCAATCATCACCATCCTCTTCATCTTGGACTTCGTCGCCGCCGATCGCACCAAGGCGGAGTTCACCCATGCCAAGGCACTCAAGTGGATCGCCTTCTACGTCATGGCTGCCGTGCTCTTCACGGTGTGGATCCACCAGCAGTGGTCGGCCGAGTACGCGACCCAGTTCGTCGCCGGCTACGTGACCGAGTACAGCCTGAGCATCGACAACCTCTTCGTCTTCCTCGTCATCCTCAATTCCTTCGAAGTTCCCAAGGAGACCTGGCACCGCGTCCTGCTGCTCGGCATCGGGCTGGCGCTCTTCCTCCGCGCGCTCATGATCGCTGCGGGGACCACGCTCATCAACCGCTTCGTGGGTGCGTTCCTGGTCTTCGGCGCCTTCCTGCTCTGGACCGCTTGGCATGTGGCCAGGGAGCAGGACCCGGAGGAGGAGACGGAGAACAAGCTCGTCACCTGGGTGCGTCGCATCGTCCCGGTCACGGAGGAGTACCACGGCAAGCGCCTGACCCTGCACCTGGGCAACGTGCGGCATGTCACCCCGCTGGCGCTCGTCATGGTCGCAATCGGCACGACGGACCTGCTGTTCGCGTTGGATTCCATCCCCGCCATCCTCGGCCTCACCAGCGAGGGCTTCCTCGTGCTCGCCTCGAACGCCTTCGCCCTCATGGGGCTGCGGCAGCTGTTCTTCCTGGTGCAGGGGCTGCTCGATCGCCTGATCTTCCTGTCGCGAGGCCTGGCGGTGGTCCTCGCCTTCATCGGCGTGAAGCTCATGCTGCATGCCGTGCACGAGCTGTGGTGGCACGATGTGCCCGACATCTCCACGGGAACCTCGCTTCTCGTCATCACTGCCGTCCTCCTGGTGACGGCAGTCCTCTCGCTGGGCGTGGACGCGCGCCGCCGCCGTGACGACGGCATCGGAAGGCAGGAGTAGGGCGTGAACAACGATGAACTCGTCATTCGTGGTGCGCGCGAGCACAATCTGAAGAACGTCTCACTGACGATCCCGCGAGACTCGCTCGTGGTCTTCACCGGATTGTCGGGCTCGGGCAAGTCGAGCCTGGCGTTCGACACCATCTTCGCCGAGGGCCAGCGTCGCTACGTCGAGTCACTCAGCGCATACGCCCGCCAGTTCCTCGGGCAGATGGACAAGCCGAACGTCGACTTCATCGAGGGACTCTCGCCCGCGGTGTCGATCGACCAGAAGTCGACGTCCAGGAACCCACGCTCGACCGTCGGGACCATCACGGAGGTCCACGACTACCTGCGCCTGCTGTTCGCGCGCATCGGGCAGCCCCACTGCCCGGTCTGCGGCGATCCCATCTCCAAGCAGAGTGCGCAGCAGATCGTGGACAGGGTGCTGGAGATCGAGGAGGGCACCCGCTTCCAGGTGCTCGCGCCGGTCATCCGGGAACGCAAGGGTGAGTACGTGGACCTGGTGCGCGCGCTCGGCGTCCAGGGCTACGCGCGTGTGCGCGTCGATGGCGAGGTGCATGCGATCGCCGAGGTGCCCACCTTGAAGAAGCAGGAGAAGCACACCATCGAGGTGGTGGTGGACCGCCTGGCCGTGAAGTCGTCCGCCCGCAAGCGCATCAACGACTCGATCGAGACGGCACTCGGTCTTGGTGGCGGCGTGGTCATCCTCGACTTCGTCGACCTCCCCGACGGCGACCCCCGACGTGAGCGCACCTTCTCCGAGCATCTCGCCTGCCCACGCGACGGCCTTTCCTTCGAGGCCCTCGAGCCGCGTTCGTTCTCCTTCAACTCACCCTTCGGCGCCTGCCCGGACTGCACCGGCCTGGGCACCCAGTTGGAGGTCGATCCCGAGCTCATCGTGCCGGACGACGAGCTCTCGCTCGCGGAGGGAGCGCTCGCGCCCTGGGCCAATGGCCACATGTTCGAGTACTTCCAACGTCTGCTCCAGGCACTGGCCGACGAACTCGGGTTCGACATGCGTACACCCTGGAGGGAACTGTCGACCGCGGCCCGGGAGGCGGTCATGCACGGCCATGACCACGAGGTCCATGTGCGGTATCGCAACCGCTACGGGCGCATCCGCGAGTACTCCTCGGGATTCGAGGGTGTGGTCTCGTTCGTCGAGCGCAAGCACAAGGAGTCGGAGTCGGATACGAGCCGTGAACGCTACGAGGGCTTCATGCGCGTGGTGCCCTGCGTGGCCTGTGGCGGACGGCGGCTCAAGCCGCTGATCCTCGCGGTGCGCATCGCCGACCGCTCCATCGCCGACATCTCCGCCATGTCGATCGGGGAATCGGCCGCCTTCCTGCGCAGCCTCAAGCTCACGGCTCGCGACAAGCAGATCGCGGAGCGAGTGCTCAAGGAGGTGAACGAGCGGCTGAAGTTCCTGGTGGACGTGGGCTTGGACTACCTGTCGTTGGACCGTGCCGCCGCCACCCTGGCAGGGGGTGAGGCGCAACGTATCCGCCTCGCCACCCAGATCGGCTCAGGGCTCACCGGCGTGCTCTACGTCCTCGACGAACCGAGCATCGGACTGCACCAGCGCGACAACCATCGGCTCATCGAGACGCTGGTGCGTCTCCGCGACATCGGCAACACGCTGATCGTGGTGGAGCATGACGAGGACACCATCCGAGCGGCCGACTGGATCGTCGACATCGGTCCTGGCGCGGGCGAACATGGTGGCGAGGTCGTGGTCTCGGGGACCTTCGAGGACCTGGTCTCGAACCCACGGAGCATCACCGGCCAGTACATGTCGGGTGCCCTCTCGCTCGAGACCCCGCTCGTCCGCCGGCCCGTCGATCCCAAGCGCATGCTGCGGGTCGAGGGGGCCGCTGAGCACAACCTGAAGGACGTCGACGTCGACTTCCCGCTCGGTGTCCTCACCGCGGTGACGGGCGTGAGCGGATCCGGCAAGTCCACGCTGGTGAACGACGTGCTGTACACGGCCCTGGCGCGCGAACTCAACGGGTCGCACGCGGTGCCAGCCCGGCACAAGCGGATCAAGGGCATGAACCACCTCGACAAGGTCGTGCATGTCGATCAGAGCGCCATCGGGCGCACCCCGCGCTCCAATCCGGCCACCTACACCGGCGTGTTCGACCACGTGCGGAAGCTCTTCGCGGAGACCGCCGAGGCCAAGATCCGCGGGTACCAGCAGGGCCGCTTCTCGTTCAACGTCAAGGGCGGACGCTGTGAGGCCTGCTCGGGCGACGGCACCATCCGCATCGAGATGAACTTCCTGCCCGACGTCTACGTGCCCTGCGAGGTGTGCCATGGCGCCCGGTACAACCGGGAGACGCTCGAGGTGCACTTCAAGGGGAAGACCATCGCCCAGGTGCTGGACATGCCGATCGCGGAGGGACTGGAGTTCTTCGCCGCCGTCCCCGCCATCGCCCGACACCTGCAGACGCTGGTCGACGTGGGTCTCGGCTACGTACGCCTGGGCCAGCCCGCGACGACGCTGTCGGGCGGGGAGGCCCAGCGCGTCAAACTGGCGGCGGAGTTGCAGAAGCGCTCCACCGGCCGCACCGCCTATGTCCTCGACGAGCCGACGACGGGATTGCACTTCGAGGACATCCGCAAACTCCTCATCGTGCTGCAGTCGCTGGTGGACAAGGGCAACACGGTCATCGTGATCGAGCACAACCTCGATGTCATCAAGAGCGCCGACTGGGTCGTCGAAATGGGGCCCGAGGGTGGCTTCCGCGGCGGCCGGGTCGTCGTCGAGGGGACACCGGAGACGGTGGCCAGGCACAAGCAGAGCCACACCGGCAAGTTCCTCAGACCCCTCCTGGCCTGATCGTGGCTGATCCCTCCAGCTACCGGCCGAGCACCTCGGACATCCCGGAACAACCGGGCGTCTATCGCTTCCGCGATGCGCGTGGAACCGTTGTGTACGTCGGCAAGGCACGCAGCCTGCGTTCCCGCCTGACCTCGTACTTCCAGGACCCCGCGCAACTGCACCCACGGACCTTCGCCATGGTGAACGCGGCCAGTTCTGTCGACTGGGTCGTCGTCCGTACCGAGGTCGAGGCCCTGCAGTTGGAATGGCAGTGGATCAAGGAATTCGATCCGCGGTACAACGTGCGCTTCCGCGATGACAAGTCCTACCCGTGGCTCGCCATCACCATGAATGAGGAGTTCCCCCGAGCCCAGGTGCTGCGCGGCGAACGTCGCAAGGGCGTCCGCTACTTCGGTCCCTACGTGCAGGCGTGGGCGATCCGCGAGAGTCTCGACCTGCTGCTCCGCGTGTTCCCGGTGCGCACATGCAACGCGTCGGTGTTCCGGCGCGCCGAACTCGCGAGCCGTCCATGCCTGCTCGGCTACATCGCGAAGTGCAGTGCCCCCTGCGTGGGCCGCATCGACGCCGAGTCACACCGACGGATCGCCAACGACCTGGCCGCCTTCCTGGACGGGAACACCGCGCCTACGCTGCGCCGTCTCCGCGAGGACATGCAGGCAGCCGCGGTCGAGGAGAACTTCGAGCTCGCCGCCCGCCTGCGTGACGACCTGGCGGCCCTGGAAGGCGTACTCGGCAAGCACGCGGTCGTGCTCGGGGAGGATGTCGACGCCGACCTCATCGGCCTCGCCGAGGACGAGCTCCAGGCAGCGGTCCAGCTCTTCCACGTGCGCGGCGGGCGTGTGCGTGGCCAGCGGGGGTTCGTACTGGAGCGGCCGCTGGAATCCACGACGGAGGAACTCGTCGCGCAGATCTGCGAGCGCATCTACGGCGGGGAGGAGGGCGAGTACGTGCCGAAGCTCGTGCTCGTGCCCGCGGAGCCGCCGGATGCCGCCGCGCTCGAGGAGTGGCTCGCCGAGCGGCGCGGCACCAGCGTCGAGGTCCGCGTGCCCCAACGCGGTGACAAGCGCACACTCATGGACACCGTGCGTGCCAACGCCGTGCAGGCGCTCATGCGTTCCAAGCTCTCGCGAGCCACCGACCTCACATCCCGCAGCCGTGCACTGGCGGAGTTGCAGGCCGCGCTGCAATTGGACGAAGCGCCCCTGCGCATCGAGTGCATCGACGTCTCGCACCTGCAAGGCGACGACGTGGTGGCATCGCTGGTGGTGTTCGAGGACGCGCTGCCGAAGAAGCGCGACTATCGGCGCTTCGTCATCCGCCATGGCCGGGGCAACGACGACGTGGCATCGATTGCTGAGGTTGTCCGCCGCCGCTTCACGCATGTCGATGCGGGGGAGGAGCGCACCTTCCGCTACGAACCGGGCCTGCTCGTCATCGATGGCGGCAAGCCACAGGTGCATGCGGCCCAGCGCGCGCTCGCCGACATCGGGCGGATCGACATCCCCGTCGTGGGCCTGGCCAAGCGCCTGGAGGAGATCTGGGCCGGGGACGCCCCCGAGCCGGTCATCCTCTCGCGCAGCAGTGAAGCGCTCTACCTGCTCCAGCGCGCGCGCGACGAGGCGCACCGTTTCGCCCTCGCGCACCAGGTGAATCGCCGTGCCAAGCGCAGCACCGCATCCGCCCTCGACGCCATCCCCGGACTGGGTGAGGCGCGGAAGCAGCAACTGCTCAAGGCCTTCAAGAGCGTGAAGCGCATCAGGGCAGCATCGTCGGAGGAATTGTTGGCCCTACCGGGATTCGGGCCCAAACTCGTGGCGCAGATCCAGCAGTCCCTTGCCAAGGCCGGCACGGGATTGCCAGCATTCGATGCGGAGACCGGCGAAGTGCTCGACGAGGGGAAGACCTGATGGACGTCGTACTGCTCACCGGCATGTCGGGGGCCGGACGCTCCACTGCAGCCCGTGCGCTCGAGGACATCGGCTTCTTCGTCACGGACAACCTGCCGCCACAACTGCTGCCCGACGTGCTGCGGATCGCGCACGAGCAGCACCTCGAGCGGTTGGCCGTGGTGGTGGATGTCCGAGGTGGCCGGATGTTCGCCGACCTCGCCGAGTCCCTCGCCGTCCTGCGCCGATCCCAGGACCGACCCACGATCGTGTTCCTCGAGGCCAGCGATGACGTGCTCGTGCGTCGCTTCGAGTCCAATCGTCGGCCGCATCCCCTGCAGGGTTCCGGTCGGGTGCTGGAGGGACTGAGCCGGGAGCGGGAGATCCTCGCGCCGCTGCGGGGCGATGCGGACCTGCTGCTCGACACCAGTGGCATGACCCTGCATGACCTGCGCCGTGCCGTGGAACGCTCCTTCGACGCCACAGTCGCCGCCCGCCTGAAGGCCACCGTGGTCTCCTTCGGATTCAAGTACGGAATCCCCGTGGACGCCGACTTCGTCGCGGATATGCGATTCCTGCCCAACCCCTACTGGGTCGCGGAGCTGCGCGACCTCACCGGACGGGACGCAGCGGTGAACGACTTCGTCGTCTCACGTCCCGGTGCCGCCGAGTTCCTCGACGCCTACTCGACGCTCATCCAGACCGTCGCGGACGGCTACCTCGTCGAGGGCAAGCGCTTCATCACCATCGCCATCGGCTGCACGGGCGGCAAGCATCGCAGTGTCGCCATCGCGGAGAACCTGGCAGTCCGCTTGGTGAAGGTGGGCGTCGAGAGCGCGGTCATCCACCGCGACCTCGGACGAGAATGAACGGAGCACCTCGCGCCGGGGCTCGCGTGGTGGCCCTCGGGGGAGGCCATGGGCTCTCCGCCACCTTGCAGGCGCTGCGCCGTGTCACGGACGACATCACGGCCGTGGTGGGCGTCTCGGACGATGGCGGGAGCAGTGGGCGGCTGCGGCGGGAATTCGGCGTGATACCGCCCGGTGACCTGCGCATGGCACTGGCCGCGCTCTGCGGCGATGACGCCTGGGGTCGCACCTGGGCGCGCGTCGTGCAGCACCGCTTCGGCGGCACCGGCGAGTTGAGCGGCCATGCGCTGGGGAACCTGCTCATCGCGGGACTGTGGGAGCACACCGATGACATCGTGACGGGCCTGGCCTGGGTGGCGGAACTGCTCGATGCGCATGGGCGCGTGCTGCCGCTTGCGAACCAGCCGCTGGACATCGTCGCTGAGGTGGTCGGGCTGCAGGAGGCCGACCCCGAGGCAGTGTCCACCGTGATCGGTCAGGTGGCGGTGGCACGGACGCAGGGGAGCGTGCGATCCATCCGCCTGGAACCTGGGGACGCGTGTGCCTGTCCGCAATCCCTCGCCGCGGTTGCCGAGGCCGACGCCATCATCATGGGCCCGGGCTCCTGGTACACCTCGGTCATGCCGCACATCATGCTCGCCGACATGCGGCAGGCCATCGAGACGGCGCGCGGCAAGCGCATCTGCATCCTGAACCTGAGCGCCCACGACGCCGAGACGCGTGACTTCGAGGCACATACCCACCTCGACGTGCTCGGTGCGTTCGCGTCGGGGCTGCGCTTCGACGTGGTGCTCGTCGATCGCACCATGATGGTCGACGTGGACGCGCTCACGGCGAGCGCCAGACGTCTGGGTGCCACGGTTGAAGTGGCAGACCTCGCGCAGGCGACGGGCTCCGCGCAGCACAGTCCCGACCTGCTGGCAGCGGCCCTGCGCAAGTTGCTGCCTGCGCGATTTCCGGAGCCCGTGGCAGGATGACCGCATGGCAATGACCGCGGGCGTGAAGGACGAGCTTTCGCACCTGTCCGTCACCAAGGCATGTGACCGCAAGTCCGAGGTGGCAGCCCTCCTGCGCTTTGGTGCCGCCCTCCACCTCGTGAGCGGCAAGCTCGTCGTCGAGGCCGAGTTGGAGCATG
>DAHWFQ010000248.1:0-7243 GCA_027324895.1 Actinomycetota bacterium
GGGGACGCGCGTCCAATGCTCGATCGCGTACTTCGCCACCAGACCGGCATGGAAGGCCGTGCCACAGGCGGTGATGATGATCTTGTCGATCGAGCGCAGTTCCTCCTCGGAGAACTGGATCTCGTCGAGGGTGAGCTTGCCGTTCTTGATGCGCCCGAGCAGGGTGTCCGCGACCGCCTTGGGCTGCTCGTGGATCTCCTTGAGCATGAACGTGTCGTAGCCGCCCTTCTCGGCGGCCGAGGCATCCCACGTGACCTCGTACTCCTTGACCTCGGCCGGCCCGCCATCGAAGTCAGTGATGACGACGCTGTCCGGCCGCAGCTCGACCACCTGGTCCTGGCCCAGTTCGATGGCGTGGCGCGTGTGCGCGATGAAGGCGGAGACGTCGGACGCCAGGAAGTTCTCGCCCGCACCGCGACCCACCACGAGGGGCGAGTTGCGACGTGCCCCGACCACCACGTCCGGCATGTCCGCGTGCGCCGCCACCAGCGTGAAGGCACCCGAAAGGCGTCGGCAGACCTGACGCATGGCCTCGGCGAGATCATTGCCCGTCCCCGGCAGCACGCCTGCGAGCAGGTGCGCGACGACCTCGGTGTCCGTCTCCGACTGCAGGTGCACCCCCGCAGCCGTGAGCTCCGCGCGCAGCTCCGCGAAGTTCTCGATGATGCCGTTGTGGATGATGGCGACCTTGCCGTCCTCGGACACATGCGGATGCGCGTTGGCGTCGGTGGGTCCGCCATGGGTGGCCCAGCGGGTGTGCCCGATGCCGGTGCTCGAGAGCGCCGTCGGGTCCGCGGCCAGCACGGACTGCAGGTTGGAGAGCTTGCCCGCCTTCTTGCGGATCTGGAGCGAGCCATCCACGACCAGGGCCACGCCGGCGGAGTCGTAGCCTCGGTACTCCAGTCGACGCAGCCCGTCGACGACGACATCAACCGCCTGCTTGCGTCCGACGTATCCGACGATTCCGCACATAATCAGTCCTTAGAGGGAGAGTTGGGCCCTGACGACGGCCACCAGTTCGTCGGCCACTTCCTGCGCGAGATCCGCGGTGGGGGCCTCCACCATGACGCGCACGAGCGGCTCCGTGCCGCTCGGTCGCAGCAGCACCCGACCCTTGTCGCCCAGGCGTTCGGCGGCACTGGTGAGCGCTGTGTTCAGGGCCTGGTTGGTGCCGACCCGCGCCTTGTCGACGTCCTTCACGTTGATGAGCACCTGCGGGAGCTGGTGCATGACCGCCGCCAACTCGGCAAGGGTGCGCCCGGTCTGCGCCATGCGCGCCATCAGGTGCAGGGCGGTGAGGGTGCCGTCGCCGGTGGTCGCGTGGTCGAGCATGATGACGTGACCGCTCTGCTCGCCGCCGAGCGTGTACGCGGAGGCGCGCATCGCCTCCAGCACGTAGCGGTCGCCCACTGCGGTCTCGATGAGCCCGATGCCGGCCGCGCGCATGGCGATCTTGAACCCCAGGTTGGACATGACCGTGGCCACCACGGTGTTCGCGCGCAGCGCCCCGCGGTCGCGCATGGCGAGCGCGAGCACCGCCATGATCTGGTCGCCGTCGACGACGTTCCCGTCCGCATCGATGGCGAGACAGCGGTCGGCGTCGCCGTCGTGTCCGATGCCGAGATCGGCTTGCCGAGCCACCACTTCGCGCTGCAGGTCCTCCAGGTGCGTGGAACCGCACTGATCGTTGATGTTCAGGCCATTCGGGGCGGCATGGATGGCAATGACCTCCGCCCCCGCCCGGCGGTAGGCCTCCGGGGCCACGTGGAAGGCCGCCCCGTTGGCGCAGTCGACCACCACCCGCAGCCCGTCGAGCCGGTTGGGGAGTGAGCCCACCAGGTGCTCGACGTAGCGCTCCACCATCTCCGTGCCGTCGATGATGTGGCCGACATCGGCCCCCGTGGGTCGCTGCCAGGGCTCGTTGAGCCGGGCCTCGATGGCATCCTCGATGCTGTCATCGAGCTTGGCGCCCCCGCGAGCGAAGAACTTGATGCCGTTGTCCGGCATGGCGTTGTGCGAGGCGGACAGGACCACGCCGATGTCCGCTCCCGTGTGGCCGGTGAGGAAGGCGATGGCGGGGGTGGGAGCCACGCCCACGCGCACGACGTCGACGCCGGCGCTGGCCAGGCCGGCGACCACGGCGGCCTCGAGGAACTCCCCGCTGATGCGGGGGTCGCGACCCACGACGGCGGTGGGGCGGTGGCCGGCGAAGTCACCCGCGTCGGCCAGGACGTGGGCCGCGGCGACGGCCAGGTCGAGCGCCAGTTCGGCGGTGAGGTCGCGATTCGCGAGTCCGCGAACACCATCGGTGCCAAACAGTCGAGCCACAACGTGAGCCTAGCGGCGAGGCCGCAGGGGCCATGGCCGCAGCGCGCAGGGCCCGTAGGCGACCATCGCGAGCGGGCCCGGCACCGTCCGCGTTTAGGAGGTCGCGGCGGCTTCCCGGTCCCGGGCCAGCGCGCTGCTGTTGTCGGGATCCAAGGGGTTGAGGAGTGCGATGTGCCGGCGTGCCGTCACGGCCATCGCCCCTTGTCCGGCGTGCTCGTAGTACTGCGCGATCCAGCGCCACACCGTGACCTCCCCCGGGAACCTGGCGGCGGCGCGCAGGGCCAGGGCGAGGGCCTGCGGGGCCGCGCCGATCTCCTGCAGGCGGTTGGCGATGCTCACCAGGCGCACGGGTTCGGGGGTTCGGTCGGCGACCTCGAGCAGGGCCGACACGGCGGCGGCGCGCGAGCGTGCGTCGTGCACGGGGAGCGCCTCGGCCCGCGTGATGCGGAGATCCAGGAGCAACGGGAACAGGCCCACCGCGAGCACCAGCGCGGCGATGCCCGCGACCGCCGCCCCTCGCGCCAGCATCGCTGCACGGCTCGGACGCGCCTGCGGCACGGAGTCCGGGGGGGCCGGGCGTCCCGCGGCCAGGACGGCACCGGCGAACAGCCAGCCCCACACGGCAACGCCCAGCTGGTCCATGGAGAACAGGGTGTCGACCAGGTAGGCGACCCACACAGCGATGAGGCCAGCCGTGGCCAGGCCGCTGGCTTGACGGCTCAACTGCAGGGCCCGCCAGCCGACGAACAGCCACAGCCCGACGTAGGGCACCGCCAGCAGCAGCCCACCGGTGCCCAGCAGGGTGAGGAGCACGCTGTGCCCCTCGTTGGAGAACATGCCCTGCCCGAAGATGCGAATGGACTCCGGCGTCCGCACCGTCGGGTACCAGTCGCCGTAGGCCTCCAGGCCGACGCCCGCGAATGGACGGGCACGGAACATGTTGAGCGCGGCCTGCCAGGTGTACAGGCGCTGCTCGACGCTGCTGTCGAAGAGGCGGCTCGCAAGCGGCCCGCGGTTCGCGATGCCGAGGGCGAAGAGGGTCCCACCGGCTGCCAGCAGCGACAGGTACGGCAGGCGCAGGCGGCCCAGCCACGACGGGCGCTCCGGAGACCCCAGCCAGACGGCCAGCATGACACTGCAGCCCACCGCGAAGGCGAGCAGGCCCTGGATGGTGGTGGTGCGCCAGGCCAGCCAGACGAGCCAGACCGTGACGATCATGGCGGGCGCACGCAGCCGCGGTGCCCACGACGCGTCCACCGCGAGGGCCAGGGCAGCCACCCCGGCCAGGCCGAGGAAGGCCGCCGAGAAATCGGGGTTGCCGAAGGTTCCGATCAGCGGGTTCTCATAGGAGCGCTGCCAGTCGACGGGGTCGTGGCCGAGGGTCTGCACCGTGCCGTAGACACCGACCAGGACGCCCGTGGAGACCAGGGCCGTGAGCAACGAAGGCAGCATCGGGCCCTCGAAGCCGATCGCGACGATGAGCAGCATGACCGTGAGCGACAGGTAGCCCAGCAGCCCGTTGGCCCGACCGAAGACCCCGTAGACCGACTGGAAGTAGTTGCCACCATCGATACACAGGACGAGGAAGAGGGCCAGCACGAAGGCACCTGCTGCCAGGAGCGCACCGCGGCGGGCACGCCAAGCCCCACCGAGCAGTGGGACCGCCATCACGCCGCAGGTACTGGAGAACAGGAAGAGCGTGAGCAGCTTCATCATGCCGAAGCCGTCCGTGCCTGCCGGACTCGCCACCAGGGTGGTGGCCGCGGCGCCGGCGAACGCGTAGAGCCGCAGTCGCTGCCGCACGAGTTGCATGCGGCAACAGTACGGTGAGCGGGGCCCTGGAACGTCGAAGGGCCCCCGCGATGGCGGGGGCCCTTCGGAGACTCGGTGACGCTCAGCGCTTGCTGTACTGCGAAGCCTTGCGCGCCTTCTTGAGGCCGTACTTCTTGCGTTCCTTCACGCGGGCGTCCCGCGAGAGGAAGCCGGCCTTCTTGAGTTCGGGGCGCAGCACCTCACGGTCGATCTCGTTGAGGGCACGGGAGATGCCAAGGCGCAGTGCCCCGGCCTGACCACTCACGCCACCGCCGACGAGCGTCGCGATGACGTCGTAGCGACCCTCGAGCTCGGTGAGCTTGAAGGGCTCGTTCACGGCCTGCTGGTGCAGCTTGTTCGGGAAGTAGGTCGCGAGGTCGCGGCCGTTGACCGTCCAGCGTCCGGTGCCCGGCACGAGACGGACGCGCGCGATGGCTTCCTTACGACGGCCGGTCGCATTGGCGGGTGCGATGGCAGCGCCGCGCGTGGCCTTGGCCGGCGCCTCGGTCTCGGTGGTGTACATCTCTTCGGTCATGTCTGTTCCTTAGTCCCAACCACCGCGTGGTTACTGGGCAACCTGGGTGATCGTGAACGGCACCGGCTTCTGGGCCGTGTGCGGGTGCTCGGGACCCGCGTAAACCTTGAGCTTGCTCGACAACTGACGGCCGAGGCGGTTGTGCGGGAGCATCCCCTTGACCGCCTTCTCGATGAGCCGACGCGGGTTCTTCTCGATGAGGTCACCGTAGGAGGTCGCGGTCAGGCCACCCGGGAAGTTCGAGTGCCGGTAGTCGTACTTGTCGCGCAGCTTCTGGCCCGACAGCGCCACCTTCTCGGCGTTGATGATGATGACGAAGTCGCCGCAGTCGACGTGCGGCGCGAACGTCGGCTTGTGCTTGCCGCGCAGCAGCGCAGCAGCCTGGGTGGCAACGCGTCCGAGGACCACGTCCTGGGCGTCAATGACGTACCACGTACGCTCGACCGTGGCGGCCGACGGCTGGAATGTGCGCACAGCAATAACCTTCGTTCGTTCATTTGGGGGCACCGGCCCTCAGGGGAAGCCATTGGGCGCGGCGCGACTGCCTCCGTTACGCATGCGGGCGCACGCGTTCGGACGCAAGGGCATACGGTACCGACCGTTGCGCTGTCGGCACAAATCGCCCGTTGCGTGGGCCGCACGGCCGCCGGGCCGCACTGCTCGTACGCTGGCGCCATGCACAGCGGGGTCCGGCGGTTTGTCGACCTGCTGCGACACGGGGCCCTACTCCCCTGCACCGCCCTCCTCATGGCCCTCGTGCGTGCCGCCACGGACGCCGAGACCGATCTGTTCTGGATGGCGCGGGAGGGCCAGCAGGTGCTGGCCGGTGGCAGCTTCGTGCACGCCGATCGTTGGAGTTGGGCACCCGTGCCGGGCAACTTCGCTCCGACCTCGCCACTCTGGGAGATCCTCGCCGGCCTGGCCTGGCACCTCGGTCGCCCCGGCCTCATCGCGCTCACCGTGGTGACACTCTTCCTCTGCGCGCTGGGCCTGGCCTGGGTGGCACGCTCGCTCGGCGCGGCGACGCCGGCCGTCGCGATCGCCCTGCTCCTGAGCCTCGCCATCGAACCACCGTCCTGGACCGGTCGGGCCGCCCTGCCCGCCGTGGTCCTGCTGCTCGTGGCCCTGGCCGCGTTCCACCGCCTGCTCCCGAAGCTGGCCGCAACCTCCCTGCCCACCGCCCTCGCCAAGGTTTCGCTCGGCTCCTTCGCCGTCGCCTGGGTGGGCATCGGACTTCACGCATCCTGGACTGCGTACTCGCTGTGCGTGGCCGCCGGCTTCGCCTGGCTGGCGGTCGGCCACGGTCGACGCGGTGGCGCCCTCGCCGTCGCAGGGGGGGCCGCGGCCATCGTCGGTGCGTCCACCGGGCCGCTGGGGCCCGCGGTCTGGCAGCAGGTCGGTCGGGTCGCGTCTGCGGGTCGCGGCGTCATCACCGAGTGGTCCCCGCCGGGGAGCCTCGGAAGCGCGGCGCTCGGCGCGTACCTCGCCGGCTGGCTGCTCCTGCTGCTCTCGCTGCGCGCGCTGCGCGGGGGCGGATCCGGTCGTTCGCTCCTCGCACTGCTCATCGGCATGGCCCTGGCTGCCCAGGTCGCAGGAGCCACGGCCGAACGCTTCTCCTTCCTGGCCATGTCCATCGCCATGCCCGCGATGGCCGTGACCCTCAGCAGCGGCTTGCCACCGCGCCTCACGGCCCGGCTCGAACACCGGCTGGGCGAGCGCCTGCACGAGGCCTACTGGCGCAATGTGCTCACGGCGCTGGCGGTCACCTGCCTGCCCCTCGCCATCGTCTTCGCACCCAGGGCGTACGCCGTCCTGGAGGCGCCGGCACTGACCTCGCTGCCCCAGCACTGCCGTCTCTTCTCCGACGACGGCACGGGCTCGGTGGCCGTCCTGGTCCGCCCCGATCTGCAGCCCTGGATCGACGGACGGCTCGACTACTGGGGTCCGGCCCGCATGGTGGCCGACCGCGACCTGCTCCTGCGAGCGCACGCCGGGACACTGGTACCCGCCGGCGCCCAATGCGTGGCCATGCCCACCGGGCGCTACCCGGCACTGAGCCGGGCCCTCGACGCCTCCGCGGCCTGGCGGAGCATGACGCGAAGCGGCCCCATCCGGGCCTGGGCGCGCCGCTGATCGCGGACTAGGC
The DNA here is from genome assembly GCA_027324895.1 of Actinomycetota bacterium. Taxonomy (GTDB): domain Bacteria; phylum Actinomycetota; class Actinomycetes; order S36-B12; family UBA5976; genus JAKALQ01. The sequence goes on from DAHWFQ010000248.1 coordinate 6,822, forward strand.
AGCGGCCAGGTCCTGGACGAGCAGCCGCTTGAACTGGGCATTGCGAGGGTCGAGCGCCACGGTTCGCCGACGCGCTGCGACGGCCGCCCGCCGTAGGCCCTGGTGCTCCAGGCCCTCGGCGATGGGCACCCACAACTCGAGCCGATCGGGGAAGGTCAGCACGCAGCGCTGGGCCAGGGTGACGGCCTGCCGCGGCTGTGCGATCTCCTGCAGTCGATACACCGCGAACTGGCAGAGCGTCGGATCCGGTGCGGCCGCGCCGGCGCCCATGAGGGCCTCGACCGCCTGGGCGCGCGCAGCCGGTGTCGTCGGCTCGATGGTCAGGGCACCGAGCATCCTCGAGCTCGCGGCCAAGGGCCAGGCGAGCAGGATCAGCGCCATCCCCGCCACACCGAGGTGCAGCGCCAGCCTGCCGAGGCGGC
>DAHWFQ010000013.1:0-7029 GCA_027324895.1 Actinomycetota bacterium
ACGGTGACGTGCGACTCGTCGATGACGAGCAGGAAGTCCTCGGGGAAGTAGTCGAGCAGGCAGTTCGGTGGCGTGCCTGGGCCGCGTCCGTCGATCGGACGCGAGTAGTTCTCGATTCCGCGGCACTGTCCGGTCTCAGCCAGCATCTCCAGGTCGAAGGTGGTCCGCATCTTCAGTCGTTGTGCCTCAAGCAGCTTGCCCTGACGCTCGAAGGTCTGCAGTTGCCCGCGCAACTCGTCCTCGATCTCCGAGATGGCTCGCGCCATGCGCTCCTCCCCTGCCACGTAGAAGGTCGCCGGGAACAGGTGGACGGTGCTGTCCTCGCTCAGGATCTCGCCGGTCACCGGGTGCAGCGTGAGGAGCCGCTCAACGGTGTCGCCGAAGAACTCGATGCGGATCGCGTTCTCCTCGTACACCGGGAAGATCTCGACGGTGTCGCCGCGTGCGCGGAACGTCCCGCGCTCGAAGGCGATGTCGTTCCGCGCGTACTGGATGTCCACGAACCGCCGGAGCAGCTGGTCGCGCTCGAGCTCGTCGCCGACGTTGAGCGTCACCATGCGATCGATGTACTCCTGCGGCGTGCCCAGGCCGTAGATGCAGGACACGCTCGCCACCACCACCACGTCGCGCCGGGTGAGCAGGGAGTGCGTGGCGGAGTAGCGGAGGCGCTCGACCTCGGCGTTGATCGCCGAGTCCTTCTCGATGAAGGTGTCCGTCTGCGGCACGTACGCCTCGGGTTGGTAGTAGTCGTAGTACGACACGAAGTACTCGACGGCGTTGTGCGGAAGGAGCTCCCGCAGTTCCTGGGCAAGCTGCGCCGCCAGGGTCTTGTTCGGCGCGATCAGCAGCGTGGGCCGTTGGAGTTGCTCGATCACCCAGGCAGTCGTCGCCGATTTGCCAGTGCCGGTCGCACCGAGCAGGACCACATGCTCCTCACCGGCCTGGATGCGCCTGGTGATCTCCGCGATGGCCGCAGGTTGATCACCGTTCGCGGTGTAGTCGCTCACCACCTCCAGGGGGTGGACGAATCGGCGCAGGTCAGACTTGGCGCGCGCCATCCCGGATGTCCTCCCACACCTGCAATGCTTGCGACCGCAGGGACTCCATGTCGCCGTTGTTGACGATCACATGGTCCGCGAGGTCGCGGTAGGCCATCGGTCCGGGAGCGGCAGCGATGCGCGCGTAGATGTCGCCGTCCTGCATGCCCCGGTTGCGCAGGCGCTCGACCCGCGAGCCCTCGTCGGCCTCGACGCAGACCACGACATCGCCGGGCTCGGGCTGCGGCGGCAACGGGATCTCGTAGACGAGCACCTGATCGGCTGGGTTGGCCGCACGCAGGGCCGCCATGCGCTCGAACACCATGGGATGGATGACGGCTTCGAGACGGCGCAGGATGGAGTCGTCGCCGAAGACCCGGCGGGCCACGTCGGCCCGGGTGAGCGGCGCCCGCAGGCCCACGGCCCCACCGACCAGTCGCTGTACGTCCTCGCGCTCATAGAGCTCGTGCACGATCTCGTCCGCGTCGATGCTGCGCGCCCCGAACTCCACGAACATGCGGGCGACGGACGACTTGCCGCAGCCGATACCACCAGTCAACTGAACGATCACGTGGTGAATCTAATGGGTCCGGACTGCCCTGCAAACGAACGACCGGCGGCTCCCCGAGGGGAACCGCCGGTCGTGGTGAGCGTGATCGTCAGCCGTTGAGCTGGTCGCGCAGGGCCTGCAGCGCCTCGTCGTCGGCAAGCGCACCAGCCGCAGGAGCGGGGCTGCTGTAGTTGCCGGCGGCAGCGGCCTCGGCGTTGTCGGCAGCTGCGGCGACGATCTGCGCCTTGTGCTGCTCCCAGCGTGCGTGGGCCTCCGCGTACTGACGCTCCCATTCGGCGCGCTCCGCGTCCGAACCGGGCTTCCATTCGCCGGTCTCGGGGTCGAAGCCCGCGGGACCGATGTACTTGCCGGCCTCGTCGTAGGACGGAGCCATGCCGTACAGGTAGGGATCGAAGGTGTCGTCCGCGTGGCCGCCCTCGCTCGCCTGCTTCAGGGAGAGCGAGATGCGACGACGGTCGAGGTCGATGTCGATGACCTTCACCATGACGTCGTCGTCGACCTGCACGACCTGCTCCGGGATCTCGACGTGGCGCTCAGCGAGCTCGCTGATGTGCACCAGGCCCTCGATGCCGTCCGACACGCGCACGAAGGCACCGAACGGAACCAGCTTCGTGACCTTGCCGGGCACGACCTGTCCGATCTGGTGTGTGCGGGCGAAGTGCTGCCACGGGTCCTCCTGCGTCGACTTCAGCGACAGCGACACGCGCTCGCGCTCGAAGTCCACGTCGAGCACCTCGACGGTCACTTCCTGGCCCACTTCCACGACCTCGTTCGGGTGGTCGATGTGCTTCCAGGAGAGTTCCGACACGTGCACCAGACCATCAACGCCACCGAGGTCGACAAAAGCACCGAAGTTGACGATCGAGGAGACGACGCCCTTGCGGATCTGGCCCTTCTGCAGGTTGTTGAGGAACGTGGAACGACTCTCGCTCTGCGACTGCTCGAGGAAGGCGCGACGTGAGAGCACCACGTTGTTGCGGTTCTTGTCGAGTTCGATGATCTTCGCCTCGACCTCCTTGCCGATGTACGGCGCGAGGTCGCGCACGCGACGCATCTCGACGAGTGACGCGGGCAGGAAGCCGCGCAGCCCGATGTCCAGGATGAGGCCGCCCTTGACGACCTCGATGACGATGCCCTTGACGACGCCGTCTTCTTCCTTGATCTTCTCGATCGAGCCCCAGGCGCGCTCGTACTGAGCACGCTTCTTGGAGAGGATGAGACGGCCTTCCTTGTCCTCCTTCTGGAGCACAAGTGCCTCGACCTTGTCGCCGAGCGATACCAGCTCGGACGGGTCGACGTCCTGCTTGATCGAGAGTTCGCGGGAGGGGATGACGCCCTCGGTCTTGTAACCGACGTCGACGAGGACCTCGTCGCGGTCGACCTTGACGATGATGCCCTCGAGGATGTCGCCATCGTTGAAGTTCTTGATGGTGGCATCGATGGCGGCGAGGATCTCCTCAGCCGTCCCGATGTCATTCAACGTGACGACGGTGTTTTGAGTTGTACTCATGGAGTATGTGCTCCGGACGGATAGATGTAGACGGTACGCCGACCGGTCGGCTGGCGCGGGCGAAGCCTACCTGCCGCCACGGCGCGCCGCGAAACCGGTCGGACGGGGTCAGTGGGCGGCCGCGTCCCAGTTGCTGCCGACGCCCACGCTGACATCGAGCGGCACCGCGAGCGCCACCGCGCTGCCCATCTCCCTCCGGACGAGTTCGCTCACCGCGTGGACCTCGCCCTGCGGGCATTCCAGCACCAGTTCGTCGTGGACCTGCAGGAGCAGTTGGGAGCCCAGCCCGGCTGTCTGCAATGCCCGCTCCACTCCCAGCATGGCCAGCTTGATGATGTCGGCCGCGCTGCCCTGGATGGGCGCGTTGAGCGCCATCCGCTCGGCCAGTTCCCGCCGTACGCGTTGGTCTGAATTGAGGTCCGGGAGGTAGCGGCGGCGGCCGAGCATGGTGGCGGTGTAGCCGGTGCGCCGGGCCTCCACGACGACATCCCGGAGGTACTCGTTGACGCGACCGAAGCGCTCGAAGTACAGGTTCATGAGCCGCTGCGCCTCGGCTGCATCGACACCGAGCTGCTGGGCCAGGCCGTAGGCACTCAGCCCGTACGCGAGCCCGTAGGACATGGCCTTGATCCGCCGTCGGAGGTCCGGAGTGACCTCGTCGTGGCCCACGCCGAACACCAGCGAGGCCATCGTGGTGTGCAGGTCCTCACCGCTCTGGAAGGCGGCGATCAACGCTGCATCCCCGGAGAGGTGGGCCATGATGCGCATCTCGATCTGGCTGTAGTCCGCGGTGAGCAGGACATCGAAACCCGGACCGGGCATGAAAGCGTGGCGGATGCGACGCCCGTCCGCAGTGCGCACCGGGATGTTCTGCAGGTTCGGGTCCGTGCTCGCCAGGCGACCGGTGGCCGCCACGGTCTGCTGGAAGGTCGTGTGGACGCGTCCATCCTTGGCGATGCACGGGAGCAGGCCGGTCACGGTCTGCCGCAATTTCGAGGTCTCCCGCCACTGCAGGATGTTGGCCAACAGCGGGTCGTTGGTCTTCTCGAACAAGGTCTGCAGCGCCTCAGCGTCCGTCGTGTACCCGGTCTTCGTGCGCTTGCTCTTGGGCAGGCCACGCTTGTTGAAGAGCAGTTCCTGCAACTGCTTGGGAGATCCCAGGTTGAAGCTCTCGCCGGCGACCGCGTGGGCGGCGCGCTCCTCGGCCGCGATGCGCGAGGCGAACTCCGAGTCGAGTTCCTCGAGGGTCGGTCGGTCGACGGCGATGCCCCGCCGTTCCATGGTGGCGAGGAGCCCGAGCAGCGGCATCTCAAGCGCATCCACGAGCGGCAGTTGCTGCTCCTTGGCCAACTGCTCCGTGAGGTGCTCGTACAGCGCGAAGGTGGCGGCAGCCGCCAGCGCCACGTCAGCCGTGTCCGGCTCGTCGAACAGGGACGATGACGCCTGCGCCGCGGGCTCGAGCGACAGCCCCAGGAACCGTTGGGCACACTCGACGAGGTCGGTTGAGCGCATGCCCGGCAGGGCGACGTAGGACATGATCGCCGTGTCCGCCATCCAGCCCGCGAACTCGGGCTTGGCCCGCAGCAGCGGCTTCACGTGGTGACCGATGAGGTGCTGGCGCTCGGCGAGTGCGCGGATGAGCCCCGGATCGGCCGCAGCGACGATCCCCTGCTCGGCATTCGCAGCCAGGCCGATGCGCGTCAGGTCCGCGCCGTCGAACTGCCAGGCCACGGCGAGCGGTGCGTCCACCGGCAGGGAGGCAAGGAGGTCGACGGCACTCAGCGTCGCCACCTGCACGGCAGCGGGCGCCGGCGCAAGCGCAGCGTCCGCCTCGATGAGCCGCAGGGCGCGCGGGCGGAGGGCGCGGAACTGTAGGGCATCGAACAATGCATGCAACCTGTTGGCATCCGGACGATGCGCATGGAGGTCGTCCCAGGAACCGACGCCTGGGACGTCGCGCACCAATTCGGTGAGCTGGCGGTTCAGCAGCGCCTGCGCGATGTTCGCGCGGAAGGATTCGCCCACCTTGCCCTTGAGCTCGTCGGCATGCGCGACAAGCGTGGTGAGATCGCCGTACTGGTTGAGCCAGTTGGCCGCTGTCTTCTCCCCCACCCCGGGGATGCCCGGCAGGTTGTCGCTGCTGTCCCCGCGCATGGCCGCGACGTCCGCGTACTGCTGGGGCGTGACGCCGTACTTCTCGCGGATGGTCTCCCGCGTCATGGGCGCCAGATCGGTCACGCCCTTGCGCGGGTACAGCACGGTGATGTGATCGTCCACCAACTGCAGCGAGTCCCGATCCCCGGTGAGGATGGTGACCTGGGCACCGGCACGTTCGGCCTGCGTCGCCCAGGTGGCGATGATGTCGTCGGCTTCGTAGCCCTCCAGGCAGGCGTGGCGGATGCCCAGCACGTCGAGCACGTCCTTGATGAGCTCGACCTGTCCCTTGAACTCCGGCGGCGAGGCAGCGCGATTGGCCTTGTACTCCGGGAACTGCTTGCGTCGGAAGGTCTCGCGGTTGACGTCGAACGCGACTGCAACATGGGTCGGCTGCTGCTGCTCGAGCGTGGTGAGGAGCATCGAGGTGAACCCGTAGACGGCATTCGTCACCTGGCCGGTTGACGTCACGAAGTTCTCGGCCGGCATGCCGAAGAAGGCGCGGTACGCGAGTGAGTGTCCGTCGAGCAGCAGCAGGCGTTCGGTCACGTCGCGAGTGTAGAGCCGGGCCTGGCAGCACATAGGCTCGGCGCATGTTGACTCGTCCGGTCGGTGAACTCGCCGACAGCATGGGAATCCGGATCACCGAGCTCTCTGCGGAGCGCACCGTGGCCACCATGCCCGTCATCGGCAATCGGCAACCCCTGGGCCTCCTCCATGGGGGCGCGAGCGCACTCCTCGCCGAGACGGTGGGCTCGGTGGCCGCGCACCTCAGCGCGGGCCCCGGTCGATTCGCGGTCGGCATCGAGTTGAACATCTCGCACCACCGCTCGGCCACCGATGGCACGGTCACTGCCACTGCCACGGCGGTCCAATTGTGCAAGACCCTGGCCACCTACGCCGTGGAGATCGTCGACGACAGGGGGCGCCGCATCTCCACAGCGCGGTTGACCTGCCTACTTCGCGACGAGGAGAAGCGCCCGCAGGCGGTCGGCCCCACGCCGCTCTGACCCGCATCATGACGCGGTCGGCCCCACGAACCGCTGCCGCCGAGCGCGCGCTCGGCGCCGTCAGAAGAAGGCGACGATGACGGGCGCGATGAAGAGTGCGGGCAGGAACGCGCCAACCTGGATCTGCTTGAGGTTGAGCAGCTTCAAGGAGATCGCGGCAAGCAGCAGACCGCCCACTGCCGTCATGGCCGCGATCTGCGCGGGATCCATGATGCTCCCCAGCAGCACGCCGACGAGTGTCCACAGCGCCTGGTAGATCCCGACCGGGATGGCCGATGCCACGACTCCGAGTCCAAGGGTCGATGCGAAGGCGATGGCAGCCATGAAGTCAAGGCTGGACTTCAGCATCAGCTGGTCGATGCCGGTGCCGAGTCCGTCGCTGATCGCGCCCAGGATGGCCAGCGGCCCGATGACGAAGATCAGCGACGACATGACGAAGCCGTCGACGAAGTTGCCGTCACCCTCGCTGGCGAAACGGTGACGCAACCACTCGCCCGCCCGTTCGATGCGGTCCTCCACCTTGAGCAGGAACCCCAGCGAACCGCCGAGCAGCATGGCTGCGAGGACCGCGAGCATGGGGCCACCGGAGGGCATGCGATGCACGAGCGCAGGATCACTGATGCGCGCCGCCGATTGCACGGCGTTCACCATCGTGACCAGTCCGAGCGACTGCATCAGCAACGTGCGTAGGGCGTCGGAGAACCGACGCCCTACGAGCATTCCCAACGAGCCACCAACGACGATTGC
>DAHWFQ010000014.1:0-20348 GCA_027324895.1 Actinomycetota bacterium
TTCGCGATGACGCCGTCTTCGATGACGAGCGTGGCCCCGGTGTCCTGCACGGACTGATCGTTGCATGCCGACACCATCGCGACCAACGCGGGATTGTCGGTGGGCGTCGGTACCGTCGGGCCATGCCTCGACACGAATGGCGGCTGGTGCCAGCCGCTGCGCCCGGGGCACCGCCTGTGCTGGGAGCGGTGCAGGAGCAGGCGGTCTCGTGGGTGTCTGGACCGCTGCTCCTCGTCGGAGGCCCGGGCACGGGGAAGACCACCGTGCTCGTCGAATCCGCCTTGGCACGCATCGCCGAGGGGGCCCGCGCCGATTCGATCCTGCTCCTCGCCGGCGGTCGTCGAGCGGCGGCGAGCATGCGCGAGCGCATCGCCGCCCGCTTGCCGCAGCAGGCGCTGCCCCGTGTCACCACCTTCCACGCCCTGGCCCTCGACGTGGTCACCCGCCTGGCCCCGCCGGAGGAGCCGCCGCGGCTGCTCTCTGCAGCGGAGCAGGAGCGCGCGGTGCGCGAGATCATCCAGGGCACCATCGAGGAACCCCTGCTGCGCGGGGAATGGCCGCCCAACCTGCGCGAGGCAGTGTCGACCCGGGGCTTCGCCAAGGAGGTGCGGGCGGCGTTCGCGGCCGCCCGAGCGCTTGGACTGGCCGGCGACGAGGTGGCCGCCATCGGGCGTCGAGCCGGGGACGAGGCCTGGGCGTCGGTGGGTCCGCTGCTCGATGACTACCTGGAGACGCAGGATCAGCAGCGAGCACTCGACTACGCCGAGCTCATGTACCGCGCGCTCGCCGCCGTGCACGACGCGCGCAACGCGCACCTGTTCGCGGGCCTGCGCTTCGTGTACGTCGATGAGTTCGAGGAGGTCGACGCGACACAGACATCACTGCTGCAGGGCCTGGCCCGCTACCTCGAGGCGCTGGTCGTCACCGGGGATCCGGACCAGTCCGTGTTCGCCTTCCGCGGTGCCGATCCCGGCAACCTGCGCGACTTCCCGGAGCGCTTCGCGGTCATGGCTCGGGCTCGCGGCCTGGATGCGGTGCCGGTGCTGGGTCTGGACCGCGGCTTCCGTTACTCGGCGCCGCTGCGCGATTACGCGTCCGAGCTGTTCGGCACCGCGCTGCCCTCCGCCCTTCCGCTGCGCGTGGCGCAGGCACACCGGCGCTTCCAGGGAGCCGGGCACACCTCCACGGTGCGGGCCTTGCTGTACGACGATGCCCCATCCGAAGCGGTGCACACGGTGGCCGAGATCCGCGCACTCCATGCTGCCTCGAGCGCGTCGTGGGACGAATTCGCGGTGCTCGCCCGATCGACCACGGCCCTCGCCGCGGTTGAACGGGCACTGCAACGTGCCGGCATCCCGGCGCGCGCTGAAATGCGTGCCGGACGACTGATCGAGCAGCCGGTGGTGCGCGTGCTCCTGCGGGCCCTGGAGGCGGTCTCCCGGCAGGAACTGCAGTTGGAACCCGAGCACGCCCACGAGCTGCTCCTGTCGCCACTGTGCGGAATGGATGCCAGCGAGTTGCGCACGGTCTCCCGGGCGCTACGGGCTGACCGTCGCATCCCCAGCGACGAGGCCGTGGCGGCTGCCCTGGGCGCGCCGCATCCCGCCTTCGAACTGCCCGACGATCTCCCCGGTGCGAGTTCCTTCGAGGCCTTGCGCAGCCTGCTGCACCGGGTCCACGCGCGGGTGCGGGGTGGTGCCTCCCCACACGAGGCGCTGTGGCTGCTCTGGTCGGGCACGCGCTGGCCCGAGCGCCTGCGACGCCAGGCCCTTCAACAGGGCTCACCGTTGGCCCATCGAGACCTGGACGCCGTGTGCGAGCTGTTCGACATCGCAGATCGCGCAGTGCTCCGCCGACAGGGACGGGCTGGTGTCGCCAGCTTCGTCGAGGACCTGTTCGGACAGGAGGTGCCCTCTGAATCGCTGGCGGGCCGAGGCTTCGTCGGACCCGCCGTCCACCTCCTGACGGCGCATGCAGCCAAGGGCCTGGAGTGGCAGCACGTGTTCGTGGTCGGCGTGACCGAAGGCGTGTGGCCCAATCTCCGTCGTCGAAGCTCCCTGCTGGACACCGACCGACTCGAGCCCCACGGCCTGGTGGAACCGCGCGGCCGACACGCCCTCTTCGATGAGGAGCGCCGCCTGTTCTACATGGCCTGTACACGCGCCTCCCGGACGCTCGTCGTATCGGGTACCCGCGGAGAGCGTGCTGCCGACAGTCAGCCGTCACGATTCATGCTTGGTACACGCGTCCCCGCCGTCGTACGCCCGGGACGTCCGCTGGCCCTCGATGCGCCGGACGACGTCATCGCCGCGTTGCGGCGAGCAGCGACCTCGGAGCAGTCTTCTGTCGCGCTCAGGGCGGCCGCGGTACGCCGCCTGCGCCAACTCGCCGCAGAACGCGATGACTCCGGCGAGGTGCTGTTCTCGGAGGCCGATCCCGACCGCTGGTGGGGTACCCGCCCCCTCACGGAGAATGCGACGCCGGTGACTGCCGCGGATCGGCCGCTCTACATGCGCGGTTCCTCCATCGACGCACTCACCAAGTGCAGCCTCAACTGGTTCCTGGAGCAACGCGTCCATGCCGATGCGGCACGAGGCACGGCGGTGGTCTTCGGATCAGCCATCCACGCGCTGGCCGACGGGCTCGCCAAGGGCGCCATCGAAGCGGACCAGGAAGTGCTTGCGGAGCACCTGCGAGCCGTCTGGAACGATGCCGGGTACGACGCACCGTGGCAGTCGGCCCGGGACTTCGAGGAGGGCCTGCGCGCCGTTGCGCGGCTGCTGCACTGGCATTCCACGAGGGAGCCCAAGGTGCTGGCGAGCGAGGTGGCCTTCGACGGGATCATCGAGGTCCCCACGCCCGGAGGCGGGCGTGAACGGCTGCACATGCGCGGCAGCATCGACCGCATCGAGGTGACCGCGCAGGACACGGTTGTGGTGATCGACTACAAGACAGGTCGCAGCAAGTACACCGTCAACGACGTGGAGCAGAGTGGGCAGTTGCGCTACTACCAGCTCGCGGTGGCCAGCGGTTTGCTCGACGAGCAGTTGGCGGGCGGCCGCACGAACCTGCAGGCAGGTGGGGCGGCATTCGTCCACCTGCGCGTCGATGCCGCGAAGGTGGCGGCGTCGGCCCCCGCGGTGCAGGAGCAGGCGCCCCTCCAGGGTGATGACCCATGGATCGTCGAGGTGCTGGGCGCGGGTCTGGAGGCGGTGCGGGAGGAACGCTTCCTGGCCACCGCGGGACCGCATTGCTCGTTCTGTCGCATGAAGGCCACCTGCCCGGCTCAAGCGGAGGGCAGGATCGAGTCCGCATGAGCACATTCGATGAGGCCCGCCTGTGCCAACTCATGGGAATCCGCTTCAGTGAACGCCAACTTGCTGCCATCACGGCCCCGCTCGAGCCTGCGGTCATCATGGCCGGCGCGGGGTCGGGCAAGACCTCGGTCATGACGGCGCGCATCGTCTGGCTGGTCGCCACCGGCCAGGTCCAGGCGCAGAAGGTGCTGGGGCTCACCTTCACGAACAAGGCGGCGGGCGAATTCCGTGGTCGCGTCCGGGAGGCGCTCGCGCAGCGGGAACTGGAGGTCGAGTTCGCGGACGCCGCCACGGTCACGACATACCACGCGTTCGCCCAGCAACTCATCGTCGACGACGGCATCCGCATCGGCATCGAGCCGGAGGTCCAGCTGCTCAGTGATGTGCGGCGCGAGCAATTGGCCATGCGCGTCGTGCGGAGGCCCGACACGGACATCAGGGCGCTCTCGCACGCCACCACCTCGGTGGTTCGCCTGCTGCTCGCCCTCGACGGCCGTCTGGCGGAGGAGGCCGTCGAAGTGCCCGATGTGCGGGCGTTCGATGAGCACTTGCTCGAGCGCATGGCAGGGCACAAGCAGCAGTTGGCCGGGGAGGCCATCATGGAGACGGCACGACGCCGACTCGAGCTCCTCGACCTGGTTGAGCAGTTCCGCGCGTTGAAGACCCGGGAGCAGTGCATCGACTACGCCGACATGATGCGGCTGTCGCTGCGGCTGGTGCGCGAGCGGGAGGATGTCGCATCGCGACTGCGCCGCGATTTCGATGTCGTGCTGCTCGACGAGTACCAGGACACCTCCGTGGCGCAACGGCTCTTGATGCAGCACGCCTTCGGGCAGGGGCACCCGGTCACCGCGGTGGGTGATGCCTTGCAGGCGATCTACGAATGGCGTGGTGCCAAGGCAGTGAACATCACGCAGTTCCCGCAGCACTTCCCACGCAGTTCTGGCGAAGGGCCGCGGGATGCAGCGGTGTTCGGCCTGCCCACGACACAACGCTTCGGGCCGCTGATCGCGGAACTGGCGAATGACATCACGGCACCGCTGCGCGAGCACATGGCCCACGTCGAGCCGTTGGAGTCTGCGGATGCGGAGCGCAACGGCCCCGGTGAGATCGAGGTGGCGCTGCTCGCCGACCAGACGGCCGAGTTCGCGTGGATCGCCGAGCGCCTGAAGGCAGCACATGCGATGACGCCCTGGGAGGACATGGCCGTGCTGTTGCGAGAGCACAGGCACGCGGCCGCCATCTACGAGGCGCTCACGGCAGCGGACATCCCGGCGCAGATCGTGGGCAAGCGCGGGCTGCTCGCAGTGCCGGACGTGGCCGATGTGGTGGCGTACCTGCGGGTCATCCACGATCCGGCGGCCAACTCCTCCTGGGTGCGCATCCTGGCTGGTCCGCGCTACCGGTTGGGGCTGCGCGACCTGGCCCACCTGGGCCATCGGGCGCGCGCCATGGCGTCCGGTGCAGAGCACGAACCGGGTTGGCAGGCTGCACTGGAGCAGGCGGCCCTGGGCTCGGATGTCATCGACATCATCGCGCTCGGTGACGCCATCGCGGACCCCGGGATGGACACTCCGCTCTCCGAGACCGCCCGCAAGCGGCTGCTGGAACTGCGGGATGAGGTCAGGGGGCTGCGCCGCCACGCCGGTGAGTCCATCGGCGACCTGGTGCGGCTGGTGATCCAGCGCATCGGCCTCGACGTGGAAGTGGCGGCCAGTGACCGAGCCGTGCAGCGCGGCCGCGGGGCGGCCATCGACGCCTTCCTCGAACTGACTGCGGACTTCGTGTCGCTCGAGCAGTCGCATGCACTTCCGGCCTTCCTGCGCTGGCTGGACGACGGCGAGCGCATGGGCCAGCAGGCCCAGATCGAGCAGCCACTGGTCACCGGCGCGGTCGCCATCATGACCATCCATGCCGCCAAGGGCCTGCAGCGGCAGGTCATCGCCCTGCCGGCCCTGGTCGACGGTTCATTCCCATCCAATCGCACCGAGCAGGCGTGGCCCACCAACGCCGATGCCCTGCCCTACGCCACATTGCACACCGACGTCGAAGGCGAACTCCTCTCGTATCCGGGCGACCTCCCGCGCAGCAAGGAGGCCAGCGCCTTCAGCGATCTCCTCAGGCCGCGCAAGTCGGCCGAGGAGACGCGCCTGGCCTACGTGGCGGTCACGAGGGCGGAGCGTCGCCTGATCGCCAGCGCGGCTCGAAGCTACGGCAGGAATCCCGTGGACCCGTCGCCGTTCCTGCTGCAGATCGAGCGAGCAGCGGTACTGCGCGGCGGCACGGTGCACGCCTGGGTGGATGCGGATGCGCCGGTGGCCGAGACCGAGGCTCCTGCACTGATGTGGCCACAGTCCCTGGAACCGGAGTACCACGCACGGTTGCTCGAGGCGGCCGCAGGGGCGGTCCCTGAGGTGGATCTCGAACCAGCGGATGCCGAGGTGATTGCACGCTGGGACGCGGCTATCAACGCGCGCACGGAGGAGCGGCGCGCGGCGCGCGCGGCGGTGCACGACGTGCCATTGCCCACCGCCCTGACCGCCACCCAGGTCCAGCGCCTGCTCGCCGACCGCGCCTCCTTCCTGGCCGACCTGGTGCGCCCGATGCCGCGGCAGCCTGCGTTCGCAGCCAAGCGCGGAAGCGCCTTCCACGCCTGGATCGAACGCCAGTTCGCCGGTCAGCTCAGCCTCGCCATCGACGAGTTCGAGCGCGACGACGACGACGCGGCACTGCGCGCCCTGCAGGACGCCTTCAACGCCTCGGAGTGGTCGCGCCGCACCCCGCTCGCCGTCGAGTTGCCCTTCGTGCTCGGCTTCGGGCCGCACAGTGTGCGTGGCCGCATCGACGCGGTCTACCGCGACCGGGACGGGTTGATCGTGGTGGACTGGAAGACCAACGTGCGTGACTCGGCTGACCCGCTGCAGCTCGCGGTATATCGCCTGGCCGCCGCGGCACACTTCGGTGTCCCCCTGGGCTCGGTGCGCGCGTGCTTCGTGTATGTGGCCCAAGGGCGTACCGAATGGCATGCCGCGGAGACGGACGTGGGTGCCCTGTTGACCGCCCTAGTCGCCGAGGGCTGAGCCGAACCAGTCCTCGATGGCCCGACGGGCGATGGAGACCGCCGACGGCAGGAGCAGGGCTCCATCGGAGAGCAGTTGCGGCAGTTCCTCGCGCGACACCCACCTGGCCTCCTCGATCTCCTTGCCATCCACGCGGATCGCCGTGCTCGTCGCGTGCGCCCGATAGCAGAACATCAGGCTGGCCGGGAAGGGCCATGGCTGGCTGCCCAGATAGACCAGGCCGCCGACCACCAGGCCCACCTCCTCCAGTACCTCGCGCGCCACGGCCTGCTCGGCGGACTCCCCGGGTTCCACGTAGCCGGCCACCAGGGAGAATCGCCGCTCCGGCCAGACGCCCTGCCGTGCGAGCAGCAGGCGGTCGCTGGCATCGGTGATGACGACGATCACGGCGGGGTCGGTGCGTGGGAAATGGGAACTCCCGTCCTGTGGGCAGTGCCGCTCCCAGCCGGCCATCGTCATCACGGTTGCGGCCCCGCAGCGCGGGCAGTGGGTGTGCGTGCGGTGCCACTGGTGCAGCGCCACGGCCGCGCTGGCGACGGCCGCCTGATCGGCGGAGAGCCCCGCCCCGACCTCACGCAGTGAACGGAAATCGTCACGGGGCTCGGGGAAGGTGGCAGCCACATGGACACGGCGCTGCACGCTGCCGATGAGCAGCAGCCCGCTCGCCTCGGCCAGGCGATCGCGCACGTCCCGCAGGTGGCCGCCATCCATGGCCACATCCCCGGCGGACACGCCGACGACGAAGGTGCCGGGGTCGTCGACGGTGCGCCGCAGCCAGGACGGGTCGCCTCGCATCTCGGCCAGGCGATCCAATGAGCCGCGTGCGAGTGCCAGGTCCTGCAACATGGCCACAGTCTGGACCACGCTGTCGGAGGCCACACATAGGCTCGGCGCATGCTGCTCGAGGGGCTCGATGACGACCAACGCGCGGTGGCGCTCGCCACCGCTGGGCCGGTCGTCGTCTACGCCGGTGCAGGGGCGGGGAAGACGCGGGCCATCACCCATCGCATCGCCCATGCGGTGAGCAGGGGGGAGCACGACCCGCGCCGGTCGCTCGCCGTCACCTTCACCACGAAGGCGGCAGGGGAGTTGCGTAGCCGCCTGGCCGGGTTGGGCGCCAACGGCGTGACCGCAAGCACCTTCCACGCCGCCGCCTTGCGCCAGTTGCGCCACTTCTGGCCCAGCGTCGTGGGTGGCGAGCCGTGGCAGATCCAGGCCTCCAAGGCACGCTTGGTGGCGGAGGCGGCTGCGAGGGTGGGGCTCGCAGCAACCCCCGCGCTGCTCCGGGACCTCGCGAGCGACATTGAATGGGCGAAGGTGCGTGAGGCCACCCCGCCGGGCTTTGCCACTGCAGCCGCGGCCGCAGGCCGGGCCACGGCGGCCGACGCACGCGAGGTGGCCGAGGTCTGGTCCGCCTATGAGGACATCAAGCACCAGCGCGCGGTCATCGACTTCGAGGACGTGCTCCTGCTCACCGTCGGCATGCTCGCGGATCGACCCGACATCGCCACCGAGGTGCGGCAGCGCTACCGCTGGTTCACGGTCGACGAGTTCCAGGACGTGAACCCCCTGCAGTACCGCCTGCTCCGCCTGTGGTTGGGCGACCGCGAGGACCTGTGCGTGGTCGGCGACCCGGCCCAGACCATCTACACCTTCGCCGGCGCCGATCCCCGCTTCCTCGAGGAGTTCCCCCAGGTGTGGCCGAGCGCCACCGTCGTCACCCTGAATCGCACCTACCGCTGCTCCCCGGAGATCGCCGCGGTCGCCAATCGGGTCATGGTGGGGTCACGGCGGCACCTGCAGTTGCGCTCGCAGCAGCCGCCCTCGGTCAAGCCGCTGGTCATGGGGTACGACGACGAGGCGGCGGAGGCCGAGGGCGTGGCTGACACCGTTGCCGCCTGGCTGGCCGATGGAGCCGGCCTGCGTGAGATTGCGGTGCTCTACCGCACGAACGCCCAGTCGGAGGCCTTCGAGCACGCGTTGACCCAGCGCGGCATCGCGTACTCGGTGCGTGGGTCGGAGCGATTCTTCGAGCGCGGTGAGATACGCCGCGCCATCACCCTCCTGCGTGGGCAGGCGGTGGCGAACCCCGCCTCACCGGTGGTCGAGACGGTGCGCGACATCGTGTCCGGGCTGGGCTGGAACCCACATCACCAACCGGGGGGAACGGCAACCCGTGAAGTCTGGGAGGCCTACTTGGCGCTGGTGACGCTGGCCGATGACCTGGTTCGCGAGCGGCCCGAGGCCACACTCGCTGATCTGGTGGCCACTCTCGACCGACGCTCCGAGCAGCAACACGCCCCCACCATCGACGGCGTCACCCTGGCCAGCCTCCACGCTGCCAAGGGCCTGGAATGGCGACGCGTGCTCATCGCCGGCTGTTCGGAGGGCCTGCTTCCACTCTCCATGGCCGATGGGCACGAGGCCGTGGAGGAGGAGCGGCGACTGTTCTACGTCGGTGTGACGCGGGCGGCGGAGGCATTGGTGCTCACCTACGCCCGGGCCCGCTCGGCAAACGCCAAGAGCACTCGCCAGCCCTCCCGGTTCCTCGCCGCCGTCGACCAACCGTTGGACGCCGGCGGCGTTTCGGCATCGAGCGTGCGGCGCGGCACCGCACGACGCGAGCGACAGCGCACCGGTCCTGCGCTGTGCCGCATCTGTGGCAAGGCCCTCGTCACCGGTGTCGAGCGCACATTGGGCCGCTGCGCGATTCATCCCGGCACCGCGGATGAGGAGCTCTACGACCGACTGGTGGCCTGGAGGCTGGCGGAATCGCGTGAACGTGCGGTGCCCGCATTCGTGATCTTCACGGATGCGACGCTGCGTGCCATCGCCGAGCTGAAGCCGGGTACCGAGCGGGACCTGCTCGGAATCAGCGGCATCGGCGCCCGCAAGCTTGCTGATTACGGCGAGGCGCTGCTTGCGCTGGTGCGCGGCTGAGCAAGGGTCGACCACTGGCAGGAGCAGTCCGGATGCACGCGCCACCGTCGGCGCCGGACCTGTGCGTCCGTGCGATCGATGTGCCAGGTGCAGTTCACGAGCGGCGAGGGATCATCCGCGTCGATGACCTCAAGCAGCCGCGAAGCGGTCTCGCTGGCCACCCACATGGCGAAGAGGTTGTCGATGGGTGCCAGCGAACGCCGTGACTGCTCGAACTGGGCGAGCAGGCGGGGCCATTCGGGATCGACGTCGCTGCGGTGCAGTGCCAGGCAGGACCAGCAGGCCGTGTGTCCGGGCAGGGTGAGGGGCCCGATGGTGGCGTAGCGGCTGGTGGCGAGCACGCGCAGGTAGGGGACGCCGGCCTCCTGGTACGCGACCTCCTCCGAGGGGTCCAGGTGGGCGTCACAGGCTATGACGACGGGCCGCCGCAGTTCGGCCCCCTGGGGCACGCGGGCCCGGGCGATGTGTCGCCGCATGGCAATGGTCGGCACCTCCCCGACGTCCGCCGCCTGGGGCCCGCAGGCGCCGACATCGCGCAGCACGATGGGCCGTCGGGACACATGCTGGCCGCGGACCTGGAGGGAACCGATGTGGGAGGCTGCCAGCACATCGACCAGGGCATGTGCGATGCGGTTCCCGCCCTCGATCCACAGGTGGTGCTCCTGCCGCCTGGCGAAGGCGGCTCCGGCGTCACGTCCACAGAGCGCGAGGGCGTCCAGGTCCTGGCCCAGGGGCGAGCGCGATTCCGCCGGGAGTGTGCCCGGGGCGAGTGGCGCGGCCGCCTCCAGCGCCAGCAGGCCCGCTGCCGCCAGCGCCTCCAACAGGGCCCGGGCGGAAGGGGCATCGACGCCCGGCGCCGCGGCGATGACGGCCTCGAAGCCGCGAGTGCCGTCGCAGGAGCGCAGCCAGCGGGCTACCTCCTCGTTGGCGTTCCCGACGAGGACCTGTGACTGCGGCGCGGCCGGGTCCTCGATGACGAGATGCCCGGCCTCACGCCAGGCGAGGAGCGCGTGTGGCGCGAGCAAGGGGATCGACATGAGCACGATCTTGAGTGCCCAAAGCCTGTGGAAAACCCTTGAATTTGCAGATTCCTCAGTCATGAACGCGACGAAACGGACAAATCGCCCAAACCCGCGGCGTTGCGATTCCCAGCCCT
This sequence comes from Actinomycetota bacterium, assembly GCA_027324895.1. Taxonomy (GTDB): domain Bacteria; phylum Actinomycetota; class Actinomycetes; order S36-B12; family UBA5976; genus JAKALQ01. The sequence goes on from DAHWFQ010000014.1 coordinate 10,494, forward strand.
CCACCATCACCGGCTACGGTTTGGGCGTCCGATCGGACAGCAAGCCGACCAGTCGGCTACAGCGCCCCGGGAAGCCGGGGCGAATCAACAGCGCCACGGGCGCCCGGCCGCCGGCCGGGAGGGTGCGGGCGTAGGAACGAGGAGGTAGCCATGGCAGAAGCGTTTGAGGGCGAGGCCTACTGCGTGAAGTGCAAGGCCAAGAGGTCCCCGATCGAGCGCCGCGTCGAAGAGACGAACGGCCGTCGTATGGGCAAGGGCAAGTGCCCGGTCTGCGGCACCACGGTGGTGCGCATTCTCGGCAAGGCCTGATCGACTTCTGAACACGCTCGAGGCCCGCAGCTATCCGCTGCGGGCCTCGATTGCTGTGCGTCGGGGCAACTTGGCCCACGCAACCTTGAGAACGCCCCCAAGCCGCATATCCGGCCCGCAACCTTCCCCAAGCGCGGGCCAGCCGTTTTCTCGGGGACGTTCGGGGCCAACCCTATGAAGCGCTGGATTCCCGTCAATGCATGGTGCGCCCAGCCCCATGGGCCCCGCTGGGGATAACTGCTCCGGAGCTGTGCATCACCCGTGGACAGCCGGGCCGTGACTTGGGGAAAACGGTCGGGCAGCTTGTGCACAGCGTCGCCTGCGAGGCCTCCGACCTGCGGCGATGGCGGGTCGGGCCTGTGGATGGCGCGTCTGCGTACCGGTGGAAAAGGCAATCGCCGAACGGTTCAGCCGATCTCGTCCAAGGACGCCGGCAGGAAGTCGGGGTGGCGCCACGTCGCATCACGGTCCGCTGGCTCCATGGCCGCCCAGTACGCACTGGCCTCGCGCAGCTTCCGTGGGCGCAACTCCAGGCTCAGCAGCTGGGCGAAGGTGCGCTCCGAGGGCCCGCCGGTGGCGCGCCGACGCCGCAGCGCCTCCCGGATCAATGGCGCGCTGCCGATGCGTCCGCCGTGTGCCGCCTCGGCGACATGATCGACCCAGCCCTCGATGAGCGTGATGAGCAGTTCCACGCGCGCACTGGCACTCGACTGCCCGGCGGTCATCGGGAGTTCAAGTGCGCTGCCCTGCAACGCCGCTTGCATCGCCGCCGGGTCCTGCAGGTCAAGCCCGCTGAAGAGCTCCCGCATCTGCTCGCCGTCGATGTGCACGCCGTCGGCGTACTCGGCGACGGCATCGCGGATGCGCGGCGCCAACCATGGCGTGGAGCGGAAGAGGCGCTGCGCCGCGGCATCGCGCAGCGCCAGGTAGGTCTCGAGGTCCCGCAGGTCGAGTTCGTGATCAGCGGCGAAGGCCCGCGTATTCGTGGTGACGAGGGCAGTGTGGCCGTTACTGGTCAAGGGGAGTCCGATGTCGGCGGTGCTCCACGCATCGCGCGCCAGCACCCCCAGCGCCTGCCCGACCTGTTGCGCGGACATCACCGAGGCCATGCGCTTCGCGATGGACAGCATCGGCGCCATCATCGCGCTCGCCTCCTCGGGCATCTCCTGCGATGCGATCATCTCGGCCACGCCTCGCTCCATCGACTGGGCGATGGGCGTCAACACCTGCTTCCATCCCTCGAAGGTGCCCTCGAGCCACTCGCTGCGACTCCAAGCCGCGCTCTGCAGCGAGGCGGCTGGGAACTGCGTGACGGCATCAAGCCAGAGCTGCGCCAGTTCGCTGGCCGCACGCACACGGTCATGCTCGGCACTCACGACACTGGGGTCGGGCTGCTGCGCGATAGCGGCCCGGGCCGCCTGATGCACGCCCTCCCAGTCCACGCTGCCCTCTGGGACCGCCTCGGCGCGCTGCATCATGACACCGAGCTGCTGCAGCATGGCCCCCAGATTCGACATGTCGAACGGCTGTTCCATGGTCACTCCCAACCCTCGATCCGGCAACGACAATTCTCGTGGCCGGATTCCCGCGCGCAACCTCGCGGCCATGCTGCCGTAGATTGTGTGCGGGAGGAATTCATGGGTGTTCTGCTTTGGCTGGCGATTCCGATCGTGGCCACGGCGACTGCTGCACTGTGGATGTCCCGGCGCGGCCGCGCCGCCACACCCGAGCAGCAGCAGGAGGGGATCGATGAGATGACGCGGTTCCGCGAGGCCATGAGGAAGCCCTTCCCCAAACACGAGGGGTAGCCGGTTCTTGCCGCAGCCGCTGCGAGGTTAGCCTGTGGTCATGATCGACGAACGGCCACCGGCCCGACAGCGCATATTCATCGTCGTGGCCGTGATCCTGGGTGTTGCGGTGGCAACCTTCCTGAGCGTCGCGGGCATCTGGACCGACAAGTTGTGGTTCGACTCCGTCGACTTCACCTCGGTGTTCACCTCCGTGCTCCTCACCAAGGCGCTGCTGTTCGTGGTGGCTGGGCTGTTCACGGGGGGAGTGTTCGTCGCCAGCACGCTGTGGGCCTTCCACGGTCGGCCGGCGTTCCTGCCCGCGACGCCGGAGCTCGAGGCGCTGGCCCAGTACCGTCGCGCCTTCGAGCCGATTCGTCGTATCGCCACCTGGGGCGGCGGGTTGCTCATCGCCTTCTTCGCTGGCACCGGCGCAGCGCAGGAATGGAAGACGTTCCTGCTGTGGCGCAATGCCGTTCCCTTCGGCAAGACCGATCCGCAGTTCGGCCTCGACGTCTCCTTCTTCACCTTCACGTTGCCGTGGCTTCGCGTCGTGCTCGGGCTGGCCAACGCCGCGATCGTCATCGCGGTCATCGCAGCGGTGGCCATGCACTACATCTACGGCGGGCTGCGTCCGCAATCAGGGGAGCGCACGTCGTCGTCGGCACGCGTCCAACTCTCCGTCCTCGGCGGGCTGTTCCTGCTCGTGCATGCGGCCTCGCTCTGGCTTGATCGCTACGACCTGGCGACCACGGACAACTCCCTCATCACGGGCCTGCAGTACGCAGACGCGCACGCGGTGCTCCCCGGCACCACCACGCTCGCCGGCATCGCTGTCGTGTGCGCGTTCCTGTTCTTCGCCAATGCGGTTCGCCGCAACTGGTCCCTGCCGGCGCTGGGCACTGCGCTCATGGTGATCTCTAGCATCCTCATCACCGGCCTCTGGCCCGCCGTGGTGCAGCAGTTGCAGGTGAAGCCCAACGAGCAGTCCAAGGAGTCGAGCTACATCGCGCGCAGCATCACGGGCACGCGTGCCGCCTACGGCATCGACACCGTCAAGGTGCTGCCGTACAGCGCGACCGAGAGCGTCGACGCAGCCGCCATCGCGGGCGCCAGCAGCACACTGGCGAGCATCCGACTGATGGACCCGAACATCATCGGCCCCACGTTCCAGCAACTGCAGCAGATCAAGGGCTTCTACTCCTTCCCGGACTCCCTGGACATCGCGCGCCTGATGAAGAACGGGAAGCCGCAGGAGTCCGTGGTCGCGGTGCGTGAGGTCAACCTCGACGGCATTCCCCAGTCGCAGCAGAACTGGGTGACCTCGACGCTCATCTACACGCACGGCATCGGCGTGGTGGCCGCGCCGGACAATGCGGTGACCACTGACGGCCAGCCCGCGTTCTACGAGTCCGATGTGCCGCCAACCGGTTCGCTGAACATCAAGCAGCCACGCGTGTACTTCGGCGAGGGGTCGCCCGCCTACTCGATCGTCGGTGCGCCTGCCGGTGCCAAGCCGCGCGAACTCGACTACCCCGATGACAAGCAGGCCAACGGCCAGCAGAACTACACCTACACGGGCAAGGGGGGTGTGCCGATCGGCAGCACACTCAACCGTCTGCTGTTCGCCGCACGCTTCAGCGAGCAGAACATCCTGCTCTCGAGCGCCATCACGGACTCGTCGCGCATCCTCTACGTGCGCGAGCCGCGTGCCCGCGTCGAGAAGGTGGCGCCATGGCTCACCGTGGACAGCGACTCGTACCCGGTCGTGGTCGACGGCCGCATCCAATGGGTGCTCGACGGCTACACCACCTCCGCGAACTACCCGTACTCCCAGCACACCCTGCTCACCGACGCCATCGGCGACGCGGTGACCTCACCTGCGGCGGATCTCACCGGCGTGAGCGTCAACTACATGCGGAATTCGGTGAAGGCCACCGTCGATGCCTATGACGGCACCGTGCACCTGTACGCATGGGATGCGACCGATCCCATCCTGAAGTCCTGGATGAAGGCCTTCCCGGGCACCGTGCAGCCGAAGAGCGCGATTCCTGCGGACCTGCTGCCGCAGTTGCGCTACCCCGAGGACATGTTCAAGGTGCAGCGCGAGGTGCTGAAGAAGTACCACATCACGGATCCGGCCTCCTTCTTCTCGGGTGAGAACTTCTGGATCGTGCCGGACGACCCGACGCGTTCGGCGGGCACGCAGCCCCCGTACTACCTGTCCATGCAGGTCCCGGGGAGCAAGGCTGCTGCATTCAGCCTGACCTCGACCTTCGCCCCGGCCAAGCGTCCGTCCCTGGCCGCGTTGATGATCGCCAACTCGGAGCCGGGGCCCGACTACGGCACCATCAGCATCCTGCAACTGCCCAGCCAGACCACCATCCCCGGCCCGGTGCAGGCCCAGAACAACTTCGAGTCCGACGCCAACATCTCGAGTTCGCTCTCCTTGCTGCGTCGCGGCGGCTCCGACGTCGTGCTCGGCAACCTGCTCTCTCTGCCCGTCGGTGGTGGCGTGCTCTATGTCGAGCCGGTGTACGTGCAGGCGACTGGTGGCAACGGATACCCGTTGCTGCGCAAGGTGATCGTGAGCTTCGGGCAGCAGGTGGTGATGGCCGACACGCTCGATCAGGCGCTGCGGGCAGTCATCGGCGTCTCCTCGGGCACCCAGACGGTGCCGTCGACTACGACGACACCGACGACGCCAGGCGGCACCACCACGACACCGGGCAACCTGACTGCGGCGCAGGAGTTGAGCAGCGCCCTCTCCGAGGCCAGCGCGGCGTACGCAGCGGGCGAAGCAGCCCTGCGGTCAGGGGACTTCACCGCCTACGGGGCGGCCCAGAGGAAGCTCATCGCGGCCATCACGCGGGCGCAGGCTGCGCAGGCGAAACTGAAGTAGCGGGGCACTGCCCTTCCAGCCCGTCGCCTGAAAGGATGAGTCCCCCACTGAGGAGGAACGATGGTGCATCCACGCGCAGGAACGGTCGCACTTCCTGAGGACCTGGTTGATGTGTCGGCCCTGCACACCGCGTACTACGCCTTGCATCCGGACCCGCACGAGGTGTCGCAGCGCGTGGCATTCGGCACCTCCGGGCACCGCGGATCGGCGCTGGACACGGCGTTCAACGACGACCACATCGCGGCCGCCACGCAGGCCATCTGCGAGTACCGGGCCTCCCAGGGCATCGGTGGGCCGCTCTTCATCGGTCGCGACACGCATCTGCTCAGTGGACCCGCATGGACCACGGCGCTCGAGGTGCTGGTGGCGAACGGCGTGCACGTCCTCATCGACAGTGCCGACCGGGTCACGCCGACGCCCGCCGTATCGCACGCCATCCTCCGGTACAACCGCGGCCGAGCGCTCGACGACCCGAGCCGTGCCGACGGCATCGTCGTCACGCCGTCGCACAACCCGCCGCGAGACGGCGGCTTCAAGTACAACCCGCCGGACGGCGGGCCCGCAGGTACCGACATCACCGGTCTGGTGCAGGCGCGCGCCAATGAGATCCTGGCCGACGGCATGCGAGGAGTGCGCCGAACCTCGTCCGCGAAGGCCATGCAGGAGGTCGGCCACTACGACTTCGTGACGACCTACGTCGACGACCTGCCCAATGTGGTGAACCTCGACGCCATCCGCGAGGCGGGCCTGCACATCGGTGCCGATCCGCTCGGAGGTGCGAGCGTCGACTTCTGGGGGGCCATCGCCGAGCGCCATCGCATCGACCTCACGGTCATCAATCCCCTCGTGGACCCGACTTGGCGCTTCATGTGCCTGGACTGGGACGGCAAGATCCGCATGGACTGCTCGTCCCCGTACGCGATGGCCTCGCTCATCAGCAACCGGGATGCCTTCGCTATCTCCACCGGCAATGATGCGGACTCCGATCGCCACGGAATCGTGACGCCGGACGGCGGCCTCATGAACCCCAACCACTACCTGGCCACGGCCATCGAGTACCTCGTGGCACACCGACCGGCGTGGAGCGCGGCGAGCGCGATCGGCAAGACCGCCGTGTCGTCGTCGATGATCGACCGCGTGGTGGCCTCGCTCGGCCGCACGCTGCTCGAGGTGCCCGTCGGCTTCAAGTGGTTCGTGCCCGGACTGCTCGACGGCAGTGTGGTCTTCGGGGGCGAGGAGAGCGCAGGGGCCTCGTTCCTGCGCTTCGACGGGACGCCGTGGAGCACGGACAAGGACGGGATCATCCTCGCCCTGCTCGCCTCGGAGATGCTAGCCGTCACGGGAGAGTCACCCTCACAGCGCTACGTGAGCCTCACCGAGCGCTTCGGCGCCCCCGCCTATGCCCGGATCGATGCGGCAGCCACACGTGAGCAGAAGGCGGCGCTGGCCAAGCTCTCGCCCGCACAGGTGACGGCGACCACGCTGGCCGGTGAGCCGATCGTGCGGTCGCTCACCACGGCGCCCGGCAACGGTGCTGCCATCGGTGGCCTCAAGGTCATGACGGAGAACGCCTGGTTCGCGGCACGCCCATCCGGCACCGAGGACGTCTACAAGATCTATGCCGAGTCGTTCAAGGGCCCTGAGCACCTGGCGCTCGTGCAGCAGGAGGCGAAGGCCGTCGTCAGCGCCGCCATCGCATAGCAACGGACGCGGGCGCCACGCTGCGCGAAGACCCCACGGCGGTCATCGCCGATGCCGGTCCTCGCCTTGCGTGTCGCCCGCGTCCGCGGGGCTTGCCTACTGCTTCTTGAGCAGGTCGCGGATCTCGCGCAGCAGCACCAGGTCCTCAGGGTCGGCCACGGCTAGCGGCTCGGCCTTCTTGGCGGCGCGATCCTTCATCTTGTTCATGGGGACCACGATGAGGAAGTAGACCACCGCGGCCACGATGATGAAGTTGATGCAGGCGTTGATGAATGCCGCCCAGTCGAAGGCCACGCCATTCACCATGAACGCTCCACCCGATACACCACCACCACCGATGAGCTTGATGAGTGGCTCGATGAAGGACTTGGTGAGCTGGGTGACGATGCCGGTGAACGCTGCGCCGATGACGACCGCGATGGCCAGGTCGACGACGCTGCCGCGCATGATGAAGTCCTTGAAGCCTTTGATCATGACGTTCCTCTCAGTCCAATTGCCTTGACGAAAGGTTACGCGTCGGAGGGCGCCGGAGATATGCCTGGAACGCCGTTTCGCCGGTGGAGATCCTGGTCTTCAGCACAGGTACTGCACGCCCGCGTCGAGCAGGACGGCGCGGTTGCGCTCGCGTCGCATCGCATCCGCCTCCGCCCAGGCGCTGGCGGGGGAGCGCGTGCCGTGCGCGTGGAAGTGGTTGATCTTCACGCGCATGAGGGGATCGATGGCGAGCAACCAGGCGGCGGTGGTGCGCAACTGCTCGTCGGAGTCATTGAGACCCGGCACGAGCATGAGTCGCGTCTCGTACAGCTTGCCCACCGCGGCCAGGTAGCGGATGGAATCCCGGGAGCGCGCATTGCCATGCCCGGTGAGCTGGCGGTGCTGCGCATCATCGAGCACCTTGAGGTCGAGCATCACCCCGTCGGTCACGGGCAGCAGCGCATCCCACACCGCACGCTCCGCATGGCCGTTGCTGTCGATGAAGGTGCTGAGGTGGCTGAACTCCGGGTCCGCCTTGATGCGACCGAACAACGCGACCAGGAACTCCCACTGCAAGGTGGCTTCTCCCCCGGACGCAGTGATGCCCCGGATGAACGGCATCGAAGCCCGCACGCGTTCGAGGACGTCGTCGATGCTCCAGCGCTTGGCCTGCACGGATTCCAAGGGGATGGTGTGCGGGTTGTGGCAGGCCTTGCAATCGAAGTTGCAACCCTGGAAGAACAGCACCAGGCGATTGCCAGGCCCGTCCACCCATGTGAAGGGCAGGAAGTCAGTGACCAGCGACAGGCGATGACTCATGGCTCACAACGCGCTTGGGTGCACGCTCGGTGACATGCGAGTTCTCGACCGAACCCGCGCCGAGGTAGGTCGAGCTGTGGCGGGCTGCAGGCAACTTCGCGAGGTCGCTCTTCCTCACCATGTAACCGGTGATGCGGATGAAGTCGTTGCTGTTGAGGTTGAAGGTGAAGTCGCGCATGCCTGATGCGAATGCGCCACGGATGACATCGACGATCGCCTCTGGATTCCCCACGGCCATGTCGTCGAAGTGCAGGATGTCGCTGACACCGGACGCGAACAGGCGGTGATGGGGGCCCACCGTCCGCAGGTGCTGCAGCAGCGGTGGCTCGCTTCCGATGGGGATGCGCGTGCCGGCGGTGACATCGAGGTCGAGGTCGATGCCCGACTGCGAGTGCAGGAAGGCGCGGCCACTGTTCCCCTCGCAGTACGGCAGCGGGAGCTCGGAGACCAGGTGGGCGATGGACGACGTGATCCGGTAGGAGAGCGCGTCAGCCTCCTCATCATGACCGTAGGTGCCGGACCTGCCCTGTCGCTCCATGAGCAGGTTCACGGCTTCCGCCAGGCCGAAGATGCCGAACATGGCACTGAAGCGATCGAGGCGCACCAGGCCCTCCTGCGCGAGCCATGAGGCATCGAAGAAGTGCGATTGCTCGACGATGACGCGGATGCGCGCGGTCATCAACTCGCCCATCAGGGACACATGGACCGGCAGCGTGGTCGCGAACCAGGAGTCGACGTCCCCGACGTGTGCGAGCACCGACTGCTTGAGGTTCAACCGGGACAGCGTGTGGGATCCGCCCCCGATCTTCAGCGAGTTGTAGCAGCTGACGGCCGCGTAGCGCTCGCCCAGGTCGTGCTGCATCAACTCGTCGTTGATGAAATGGGGCTTGCCATTGGCGAACACGGTCTGGACGGCGTCCAGCAGGTACTCGTCGCTCGTGAGCGTTGGATGGACCTTGAGCGAGATGTTGGGGACCACCTGCAGAAGCTCGCGCTCGAGCTGCAGGATGGTGCGCGCCACGCGGTTGTAGGTGGGCGACAGGTTGGTGTGCGCGAAGGCATCCGGGAACATGCGATCGAGGGAGATCCAGAACAGGCGCAACTTGCGATGCAGGGTCTCGTCGTCGATCGCATCGTCCACGTAGGGCAGCAGAAGCGTGTCGAGGTCCCCGAAGTAGACGGGGAAGCCGGTGATGGACGGGGTGGCGCTGTACATGATGAGCAGGAATGCCAGTGCCTCATCCAGATCCGCTGCCGGTGGCAACTCCAGGTGTGCAGAGCCGTTGCGCAGCGCCAATGCGTAGTCGGGGAGGATGTAGCGGGCGCGATACGGCGCGTGCCCCTCGTACATGTCGCAGATGATGCGCGCGTCGAGCGCGGCCTTGGCGGCGGGGCCGATCTCCGGCTCGTCGAGCAGGTTCTCGGCCAGGCCCGCCAGCACCTGCACCTTCTGGCGGTAGCTGTACTTCGGCTCGCGGATCGCGGCGAGCACGTCCTCCGGACGCGTCCTCATGCGACGAGTGTACGAGCGCCCGGGCAGGGCACCTGCCGCTCGGGGGGCAGACTCAGGCCATGGAACTCGACATCCACGCCGAGCTGACGCGCTTCGCGGCCGAGCGCGAGCTCCCGAGCATCGTGCTCGGTGTCTCGCGCAACGGTGCGCTGCTGGCGACCCACGCCGTCGGCACCAGGGTGCTGGGTCGGGACCTCGTGCCGGACGCCGACAGCGTCTACCGCATCGCATCCATGACGAAGAGCTTCACAGCCGCGGGGATCCTGCTGCTCCGTGACCAGGGGGAATTGGAGCTCGAGGACACGGTGGCAGTCCACCTCAGCGGGTTCGACGACAGCGTCACCACCGTC
>DAHWFQ010000019.1:0-5695 GCA_027324895.1 Actinomycetota bacterium
CCAGGTAATCGATGCACCTGGTGAGTTGACGCACGTCGGCCGGATCCACGGCAGGGAAGACCGAGATGCGCAGCTGGTTCTTGCCCAGCTTGCGGTAGGGCTCGGTGTCGACGATCCCGTTGGCGCGCAGGGCCTTGGCGATGAGGGTGGCGTCGATGGCGTCATCGAAGTTGATGGTGGCGACGACACCGGAGCGCTTGGCCGGGTCCACGACATAGGGCGTCGTGTACGCGGTGGCCTCGGCCCAGTCGTAGAGGTGGCCGCTCGACTCCGCGGTCCGCGCAGCCGTCCAGGCCAGGCCGCCGTTGGCGTTGAACCAGGCGATCTGCTCGGCCATCATGACGATGGTCGCCAGGGCCGGCGTGTTGTACGTCTGGTCGAGCACCGAGTTGTCGATGGCGGTGACGAGGTCGAGGAAGGCCGGGATGTAGCGACCCGACTGCTTGATCTCCCGGGCCCGGGCGAGCGCCTTGGGCGACATGACGGCGATCCACAGTCCGCCATCGGAGGCGAAGCACTTCTGGGGCGAGAAGTAGTAGACGTCGACCTCGCGGATGTCGACGGCCAGGCCGCCGGCGCCTGAGGTGGCATCGATGACGAGCAGCGCGTCCTCGTCGGCACCCGCGGGGCGCTTGGGCGTGACGGCCACGCCGGTCGAGGTCTCGTTGTGCGGCGTCGCATAGACGTCGATGCCAGGCTCCGGCGCGAACACGGGCGCGTCGCCCGGCTCGCTCTTGATGACGGACATCTCGCCCAGGAAGGGCGCGGCCTTGGCCGAGGAGGCGAACTTCGAGCCGAACTCGCCGAAGGAGAGGAACTGGGCGCGGTCGCGGATGAGGCCGAAGGTGGCGATCTCCCAGAAGGCGGTGGCGCCACCGTTGCCGAGCACCACCTCGTAGCCCTCGGGCAGGTTGAACAGTTGGGCGATGCCGGCGCGCACGCGACCGACCTGTGCCTTCACCGGCTTCTGGCGGTGGGAGGTGCCGATGACACCCTGGAGGGAGGACAGCGCGGCGAGCTGCTCGGGGCGGACCTTCGACGGGCCGGCGCCGAAGCGACCGTCCGCAGGCTTGAGCTCGGCAGGGATGACGATGCTGGTCGGATCGATGGCCATTACTTCTCCTCCGTGTGTACGTACCCGGTTGGTGCGACGATGACGGGATCCCAGCCCGGCACGTCCTGCGGCTGGCGCGGCGCGGGGCCGATGTAGCGCGCGGACGGGCGGACCAGGCGTGCGGTGTGCTTCTGCTCCAGGATGTGCGCGCTCCAGCCGGCGAGGCGGGCGCAGGTGAACATCGACGTGAACATGGGTGCTGGGACCTCGGCGAAGTCGAGCACGATGGCGGCCCAGAACTCGACGTTGGTCTCGAGCACGCGCTCCGGATGGCGTTCGCGCAGCTCCGCCAGGGCTGCCTTCTCGAGGGCGGCCGCGATCTCATAGCGGGGCGCTCCCAGCGCCTTGGCGGTGCGGCGCAGCACCCGGGCCCGCGGGTCCTCGGCGCGGTACACGCGGTGGCCGAAGCCCATCAGCCGTTCCCGGCGGTCGAGGATGCCCTTGACGTAGGCCCGCGGGTCGGCGCCGCGCTCGATGTCCTCGATCATGTGGAGGACGCGGCTGGGCGCGCCGCCGTGCAGCGGTCCCGACATGGCGCCGATGGCCCCGGAGATGGCGGCGGCGACGTCGGCACCGGTGGAGGCGATGATGCGAGCGGTGAACGTCGAGGCGTTCATGCCGTGCTCCGCCGCGGAGACGAAGTAGGCGTCGATGGCCTCGACGTGCCGGGGGTCAGGCTCACCCCGCCAGCGTCGCATCATCTGCTCGACGACGGTGGGCGCCGCCTCCACGTGGGCCTGCGGCACCATGGGGATGCGGTTGCCGCGTGCGGACTGGGCGACGAAGGACATGGCCATGACGGAGACGCGGGCGAGCTGGTCGCGCACCTGGTCGGGGCTGATGTCGAGCGTGGGCTGCAGCCCCCACACCGGGGCCATGGTGGCGATGGCGGATTGCACGTCGACGCGCACGTCGCCGGAGTTCACGGGGATGGGGAAGGGCTCCATGTTCGGCAGGCCGGGGCCGAACTCGTTGTCGACGAGCAGGCCCCAAACGTTGCCGTAGGAGACGTGCCCGACGAGGTCCTCGATGTCGACACCGCGATAGCGCAGGGCGCCACCTTCGCGGTCGGGTTCGGCGATCTCGCTCTCGAACGCGATGACGCCCTCGAGGCCGGGTACGAAATCGGTCATGTGACCTCCTCGGTAGGGGGCCATTCTCCCGTGAACCGTTTGTCGCGCGAAATCGGACGTTCGTCCCGTCCCACATGCCGGACGCCTGTGCCGCCGCGAGGCAGGTTGCGCGGCCGTGGGGCTCCGCGGTGGTGGGCGGCACCGCTCAGGCATCCGTGACTGGTCGGGTGCGGCGGGACGCGCGAGGATGGGCACCGTGACCGAATACGCGGACCTCCGCATCACCTACACCCGTTCGAGCCTCAACGAGGAGGACGTCGCGCCCGATCCGCTCACGCAGTTCGAGCGCTGGTTCGCACAGGCGCGCGAGGTGTTCGAGGAACCCAATGGCATGGTCTGTTCGACGGCCAACACCGCGGGCGAGGTGTCGAGTCGCAGCGTGCTCCTCAAGGCGGCCGACGAGCGCGGATTCAGCTTCTTCACCAACTACGAGTCGCGCAAGGGCCACGACCTCGCGGAGAACCCCCACGTGTCGCTGCTCTTCCCGTGGTACGACCTGCACCGCCAGGTCGTCGTGCATGGCGTGGCCGAACGGGTCTCGCGCGAGGTCACCGTCGAGTACTTCAAGGCCCGACCGCACGGGCACCGCGTGGGGGCCTGGGCCAGCCTGCAGTCGTCGGTGCTGCCGGGCGGACGCGCTGAACTGGAGCGGCGCTTCGCCGACGCGGACGCCAAGTACCCCGAGGGCGCCGAGGTGCCGGTGCCCGATTACTGGGGCGGCTACCTGGTGCGTCCGTCGGCCATCGAGTTCTGGGCCGGACGCGCCAATCGCCTGCACGACCGCCTGCGCTATCGCGCGCCCAGCCCCAACGCGCCGACGAACGTCGCCTGGATCCTGGAGCGCCTGAGCCCCTGACAGCGCGCGCGACGGCTGCCGCCGACGCGGCTAACCGCGCATGACACACTGCGCGAATGGCTCGCCTGCTCGCCGACATCACGCCCCTGCGCGTGGTGCCCGCCTATCGACGGCTGTGGCTGGCCATCTCCCTCTCCAACGTCGGCCAACAGCTGACGTCCGTCGCCGTGGGCCTGCAGGTCTGGAACCTCACCCACTCGTCCTGGTCGGTCGGCCTGGTGGGGTTCTTCCAGTTGGTGCCGCTCGTGCTGCTCGGCATGTACGGCGGCGCGCTCTCCGATGCGCACGACCGGCGCACCATCGGCCTGCTCGGCGCGCTGGGCATGATGACCTGCTCCGCCCTCTTCACGACCCAGGCGCTGCTCGGCAACCGCACGGTGTGGGTGGTGTACGGACTCATCAGCGTGCAGTCGGCGGTGTTCGCCGTCGGCAACCCGGCGCGGCAGTCGATCATCCCGCGCATCGTCCCCCGCGAACTGCTCACTGCCGCCAACGCGCTCTCCATGTTGTCGTGGAACGTCGGCTTCACCGCCGGGCCGCTGCTCGCTGGTGCCATCATCGCCGCCAGCGGGGGAGTGACGCTCGCCTACCTCATCGACAGCCTCATGTTCATCGCCATGGTGACGGCGATGTACCGACTGCCGCGCATCCCACCGGCGGAGGGTGCGCGCCGCGCCGGCATCGCCTCGATCCGCGAGGGGCTGCAGTTCCTGCGCGGCAAGCGCAATGTGCAGATGACCTTCTACATGGACATCATCGCCATGGTCTTCGGCATGCCACGCGCGCTGTTCCCGGCCATCGCCGCAGGCTGGTACGCGAACGGCATGGCGACGGCCACCGCCCTCGGCTTCCTGGTCGCGGGTCCCACCGCGGGCGCGGCCATCTCCAGCGTCTTCAGCGGCCCCCTGCACCACATCCGCAGGCAGGGCCTCGCCATCTTCATCTCCATCCTGGCCTGGGGCCTGGCCATCGCAGGCTTCGGCCTGATGTCGAACCTGCCGCTCGCGCTGCTCTTCCTCGCCATCGCCGGCGCCGCCGACAACGTGAGCGCGGTGTTCCGCACGACGATCCTGCAGGCCGCCGTTCCCGACGAGTTCCGTGGTCGCCTGCAGGGGATCTTCACCACGGTGGTCGCCGGCGGGCCGCGCCTCGGCGATGTGGAGGCCGGTGCTGTGGCCGCCTTCGCGGGCGAGCGCGTCAGCGCGGTGTCCGGCGGGCTGGCCTGTGTGTTCTTCGCGACGGCGCTCGTGCTCGTGGTGCCGAGGTTCCTGCGCTACGACGCCGAACAGCCGGTGGCCTAGGGGTGACCGGGCGTCGGGCACCCTCCACCAGTCACTGACGCATGGGCGTGCTGAGTCGCGGAGCCGTCAGCCGCTGATCGCCCTGTAGCGGCGCAGTGACTCGGCGCGCTCCTCGCCGTGGTCGACCATGCGCTCGGGGTAGCCGTGCGCGAAACCCGTTGCCAGTGCCCACGGTTCGTGCACCGCGGACCCCGCGATGTGCTGCAGCTCGGGCACGTACCGACGCACGTAGTCGCCGAGGGGGTCGAAGCGCTGGCCCTGCGCCACCGGGTTGAACACGCGGAAGTAGGGCGAGGCGTCGGTGCCGGAGCCGGCCGTCCACTGCCAGCCGTGCTGGTTGCTCGCCAGGTCGAAGTCGCGCAGCCAGCGCGCGAACCAGGCCGCGCCCTGCTGCCATTCGAGGTGCAGGTCCTTCACGAGGAAGGACGCCACCACCATGCGCACGCGGTTGTGCATCCAACCCTCCGCGAGCAGTTGGCGCATCCCCGCGTCGACGAAGGGGAAGCCGGTGCGCCCCTGCGTCCAGGCCGTGAAGTGCGCTTCCGCACTCGCGCCGAGGTCGTACTCCATGCGTGTGAAGCGTGCGTCCATGTACTCGTGCGCGGTGCGCGGGTCGTGCCAGAGCACGTCGGCGTAGAACTCGCGCCAGGCGAGCTCCTTGCGGAAGACCGCGTGGCCGGGCTCGTCGCCGAGGTCCGCGAGCAGGGTGCGCGGGTGCAGTTCGCCGAAGCGCAGGGCGGCGCTCAGTTGCGATGTGCCGTCGAGGTCGGCGCGGTCGTGCGTGGTCGCGTAGTCGGCGAGCGCCTGGTCGCGGAACCGGGCCCAGCGTGCGGCGGCCGCCGCCTCGCCGGCAGGGGGCAGGCGCAGGCCGCCCAGGTCATCGTCGGCCGGGATGGCGTCGGCGGGCAGTCGGATCCAGCGAGTGGACGCCGATAACGACGACGCCGGCGCCCGCCACCCGTGCTTCAGCCAGGCCCGGTGGAAGGGCGTGAAGACGCGGTAGGGCGTGCCGTCCGCCTTGACGACGCGGCCCGGTGCCACCGCGTAGGGGGAGCCGCTGGCGAGGAGTGGAATCCCCAGTGTTTGCAAGGTCTTCTCGACGGCGGCGTCGCGGCTGCGTCCGAAGTTGCCGTAGTCGGCGCTCACATGGACGGCGTCCGCCGACAGTTCGCGGGCCAGTTGCGGGATGACCTGCTCCGGATGGCCGTGGCGCACGCAGAGTCCGCCGTCGAGCTGCTCGTTGAGTGCGTGGAGCGAGCGCATCAGGTAGGTCCGGGAGACGGCTTCGACG
>DAHWFQ010000034.1:0-9618 GCA_027324895.1 Actinomycetota bacterium
CTGGATGAGGGCCACCAGGGCCGGGCCAACGTTCACAGCGACAGCACCACCAGCACCACCAGCAAGGCGACGAACGAATACGCGACGTAGAAGTGGATCTTGCCGTTCTGCAGGCGCTTGGCAGCCGCCCCGAAGCGCTCGACCACGCCGATGACCGGCGCGTACAGCCGTGCGTCGAAGACGTCGGAAAGTCGTTGACGGTACTGGATGCGCTGCACGAGGTACCGGGCTTCACTGGAGTGCGTGACGATGACGTCACGCTCCGGCCGCAGCGAATCGTCGAAGATGCGTGACAGCGGCTCGGCGTACGAGGTCGCGGTGTACTGCATGCGCGGGCTCACGCGGATGCCGCCGCATCCCCAAGCCAGATCGACAGCGCGCCGCGGCCGCTTGCGGGCCGCACCGGCGGAGGTGGCGACCACCGGCAGGACGAGTACCAGGCCGAGCACCAGGAGCAGGCCCGGGCTGAGCGTGGCACCGGCGCCGGAGAGGTCGACGGTCAAGGGCGCGCTGCTCCCCACCCCGCTTGTGCCCGTCGCCAGCGAGACCGCCCGTGCCAGCAGCCCGGGGGCCACGCCCAGTCCGATCACCAGGGCGGCACCGACCAGCAGGGCGATGCGCATGCTCGCGGGCGACTCCTCAGCGCGGGAGGCGCCGTCGCTGCGGGGGCGCGCAAGGAACGCGATTCCGTAGGCCTTGACGAACGTCATGAGCGCCAGCCCGGCGGTGAGGGCCACTGCCCCCACGGCGATGGGCATGGCGATCGCGAGGATGCGGTTGTTGGCACCGGCCCCGTGGATCAGGGCCTGGAGCAGGATCCACTCGGCCACGAAGCCGGCGGTCAGCGGCAGGGCCGCCGCCCCGAGGGCTGCCACGCCGAACGCGATGTTGGTGACGGGCATGCGGCTGCCCAGGCCGCCGAGCAGGTCGAGGTCGCGCTGCCCACTGGCCTTGAGGATCGAACCCGCACCGAGGAACAGCGTGGCCTTGAAGGCCGCATGGGCGGCCACGAGGAACAGGCAGGCGGCCAACGCAGCATCCGCAACGCCGTTGATCCCCTGGGACCGCAGCATGGACACCGCGCCAAGCGCCAGGAAGATGAGCCCCACGTTCTCCGTGGTGGAGAAGGCGAGGAGGCGCTTGAGGTCGCTGGCCACCGAAGCCTGGAGGATGCCGTAGACCGCCGAGACCGTGCCCAGCACGAGCAGGAGCACTCCCCACCACATGGTGCGGACGTCGAGGAGTTGGGTGGCGGTGAGCATGGCGCCGTAGATGCCCAGCTTCACCATGGCAGCGCTCATGAGTGCCGACACGTGGCTGGGTGCCTCGGGGTGCGCACGTGGCAACCACACGTGCAGGGGCACGATGCCCGCCTTGGCCCCGAAGCCGAGGACGAGCAGGACGAAGGCGACATTGGCGGTGGTGGCATCCCATGGGGTTGTCCGCATGACCGCGAACTGCGTGCTGCCTGCGCGTGCACTGAGGAGGGCCAGGCCGATGAGCACGAGGAAGAAGCTCAACTGGGTCATGGCGACGTACCAGAGGCCCGCGCTGCGCGCCACCGTGCGATGGGCGTGCTCGGTGAGGACCAGGACCGCGGAGGTGACGGCCATGAGTTCCCAGGCCAGCAGGAAGCCCACGACGTCGGCTGCGGCAGGCACGAACTGCATGGCCGTGAGGAACACCGCGAGTGCGCTCCAGGAGGTCCGGGAGGCCGATGGCCCATGGACATAGCCGATGGCGTAGATGCCGCAGACGGCACCCACGGCTCCGATGACCAACATGAAGTAACCACCGAGGGGAGTGGGCGTGTAGGCGATGGCGCCGAAGGGGAGGGCAACCGGCAGCGGCACCGTCCCGCGTTGCCCGGTGACCGCGGCCCAGCCGGTGATCACACCGGCGATGCCGATCGCGCTGACGAGCGGGCCGGCGAGCCTGGCCCGGAGCCGCGAGGGCGCGATGTTGGCGACGATGACGGCCAACAGCATGAGCATGAGCTGAGCCGACAGGAGACTGGTGATCACGTTCCGGTCACCGATCGCAGAGCACGGACGATGTCGTCCGGGGTGGGTGGGCAGCCGGGGATCTCGAGGTCGACGTCCACGACATCGTGCACCGCACCCACCACGCCGTAGCAGCCGGCGAAGACGCCGCAGTTGCGGGCGCAGTCGCCCATGGCGATGACGATCCGGGGCTGGGGCGTGGCCTCCACCGTCCTTCGGAGCGGCTCCTGCATGTTGTGGGTGACGGCACCGGTCACGAGCACGACGTCGGCATGTCTCGGCGAGGCAACCAGGCGGGCGCCGTAGCGCTCGGCGTCGTAGACCGGTCCGAAGGCATTGGCGATCTCGATCTCACAACCATTGCATGAGCCGGCATCAACGTGCCGGATCTGGACCGTGCCCCGGAGTTCGGGCGGGCGATTCGGCATGGGTGAGGGTGGCGGCGGCGCCGGCTCGGCAATGCGGCCCGAGCCGATGATGAGCCGCACAACCCCACGGAGCGTCATCGGGCCAGGACCCCGCTTCGCAACCCTGCGAGGTCACGCGCGTGTCCGGTCCGAAGACCGCCGCAGTGCGTGCCGATCCTGATCCCACTGACCCGACCCCAGGGTGCCTGTGAAGCGCCTGCGTCGCCGCATCGGCCGCTTCTCATCACGAACTTCACCTCTGGCATCACCTGCCTGTCGGCAGGGCGAGGCGCGATCTGTCGGGGTGCGCATCGCCGACGACACCATACCCGCCGATCCGGCGTGTCCCGGAATCGCGGCGCGCTGAAGGCCCGCGCCAATCCACTTCGCCCGGTCCTATCGGACGTCAAGCCCGCTCCCCCCTGCCAGCGCGTGCGATCATGGCCCGGTGATGACGGGGCTGGGCGCCGCACTGCTGGCGGCGCTGGCCTACGGCACCGGCACGGTCATGCAGGCCATCGCGGTGCAGCGCATGGCGCGGCTCCCCCAGGGCGCGCGTCTCGGAGCGCGCATCCGCGCGGGGTCGCTGTACGGCTTGGGTCTGAGCGTGGACGGCGCCGGATTCGTGGCCGCGCTGCTCGCCTTCCGATCCCTGCCGCTCTTCCTGGTGGAATCGGCCGTGGCCTCCTCGGTGGCGGTCACGGCACTCCTCTCGGTGCTGGTGTTGCACATCCGTCTGCAACGCACCGAATGGCTGGCCCTGTTCGGCGTCGTCGTGGGCCTCGCCCTCCTCGGCTCGTCGGCACAGGCTGGTCCGGCGTCAGCCGTGGGCTCGCGGGCTGGCTGGCTGCTCCTCGGCGCCACCATCATCGTGTGCGCGCTGCTCGTGTGGGGACTCCGCGACCGACAGGAGCTGCGCGCGTCACTGCTGCTCAGCGTCACGGCCGGGCTGGGCTTCGGCGTGCTCGGGGTGGCTGCTCGAGTGATCGTGGTCCCCCACCACTGGTGGCAGCTGCTGGGCGACCCGACGCTGTGGTCCCTGCTGGTCGGGGGCGGTCTGGCCATCATCGGCTACGGCTACGCACTGGACCGGGGCAGGGTGACGACGGTGGCTGCCGTGACCTTCGCCGTGGAGACCGTGGCGCCGGCCCTGGTGGGCCTCCGATGGCTGGGCGACGGCGTCCGACCAGGGCTCTGGCCGATGGCGATCCTCGGCTTCACGGTCACGCTCGGAGGCTGCCTGCTGCTGGCCGGTCGCGCCGGGCCCCCGGCGGCGGAGCGGGTGCCGCACGCGCGCCACGCCGGGCGCTAGCCGGGGCCGCTGGTTGGCTGCCGCCTGCTGAACTGTTACCTGATCGTTATGGTGATGGGCCGTACCGCCCTACACAATGTGATTTGCGCCCCTCTGCCTTGGCCACAGTCAGCCACCCGAGGCGCGCCATCCGCAAGTGTGTCAGGGGCCTTGGCCCTGTTCGCGCACCCCGAGTGCATGCCCGGCCGGTCGCCCAGCTGGCGCCGTTCCTCCGGCCGAATCTCCACGCCAGATCAAGGAGTTCCCGTGTTCGCACGACTATCCGTCACAGAGGGCACCGCAAATCGCGAGGCCATCGTCAATCAACTCGCCACCCAAGTGGTCCCGGCGGTGGAGAACCACCCCGGCTTCCGCGGGCTCATGGCCAGTCATGATGCCGCCAACAACCTCCTCTACGTACTGACGAATTGGGAGAGCGAAGCGGATGTCCAGAGCAGCGAAGCACTGGCCGACAGCGCACGCCAGCAGGCGGTCTCCTCACTGCGGGCTGCCGTCAAGGAAGTCACGGTCTGGGAGCAGGTGGACGGCATCGTGCGGGCGACGCCACCGGCCGGGGCCAAGCTGCTCGTGACTCGGGCCTCGATGGACCCGGCCACCCTGGATGCGAACATCGGCTTCTTCCGCGACGAGATGCTGCCCGGGATCACGAGTGCTCCGGGATTC
Source organism: Actinomycetota bacterium (assembly GCA_027324895.1). Lineage (GTDB taxonomy): Bacteria > Actinomycetota > Actinomycetes > S36-B12 > UBA5976 > JAKALQ01. The sequence goes on from DAHWFQ010000034.1 coordinate 4,386, forward strand.
TGCGCGCTCCGCCACCTGGTCCAGCGGAGCGCCGGCACGAGCATGATCGGCACGGTGTGGACGGATCAATCAGCGCTGGAGGGCGCCCTGAAGATGGCCGGCGAGGGCCTGCAGGTGGGGCGCGCGCGGGGCATCGACTTCGAAGCACCCGCTGTGCGCGACGTCGTCTACGTCTCGGTGCCGCCCACGGTCATGTAGACCGGAGCAAACCTGCTACGCCGTGATGCGGATGACCGGGAGCTCGGCGGTCTGATCCGACGCCTGCAGCGGGCGGGGCGACGGGAAGGTCTCCACGTCCTCCCCTTGGGTCGCCATGGCACGCGCTGCGTCGGCGGTCGCTGCACGTGCTGCCGCGGCGGCGTTCACCATGGCCGATCCGGTCCAGCCACCCGCGGCGTCGATCGCGCGCGGCACGGCAGTCGCCGCGGGGGCCAGGACGTACGACGGTGCGGGTGTGCGCACCGGTTGCCACGCAGCGGGCGCGTCGAAGATTGGGGCAGCTGGAGCCTGCTCCACGCGAGCGACGACGGGGTGCGCGGTCGTCCGGCGCACGTGGCGCGCGCCGGAGCGTGGGCGGGAGAGCATGGGCGCTGAGAGCGGCGCATTCGCTGCCGTCTCCTCGACGATGGCACGACGGGCGCGCTCGACCCGCACCTGCGAGCGGGCGAGCGTCAGGAAGGTCACGATGAGCATGGCCGGGACAGCGGCGGCCATGAGGTCGCTGCCCACCAGCACCATGAGGAGGCCGAGGAACTGCAGCGCCGCGAGCACGGCGAGCACGCGACGGCGGCGAGCTGCGGCACCCATGCGCAACGACGGGTCCACGCCGGCACGGATCGCGTGCTTGACCTGGACCTGCTTGTGCGGGCTGCTCTCGAGCACCTCGACACCGGACTTCGAGAGTTTCGACATCGCGAGCTGGAACTTGTCGACCTGCTTACCCTCGTCGATCTGCTCGTGACTGCGCAGCCAGGTCGGCAGCAGCACGAGTGCCCAGAGACCTATGACCATCGCATAGATGAGGCCGGATCCCACGAGGCAAACCGTAGGCGCTTCCGTCGTGAATTGTCGGCGACACGCGCACAGCCAATGTTCGTGTCGCGCAAGACTCGACCACTGGATGAGCCTTCATCCGGCACCCTTCGAAATTGCGAGGTGCCTCAGAATCCCCTGCAATATCAACGTGTTTGCGCGTCCCGCTCGCGGATCCAGCGTGGCAGGAAGCCGCCCTGTGGCGCGGTCTCGCTGTCGACCACGTAGATGTTGTGGTCACGCCATGCGCCGGCGATGTGGAGGTATCGCTGGCGCACCCCCTCGAAGGGCAGATGCAGCTTCTCCACCACGCGCAGACTGGCTGCGTTCTCGGGTCGGATCGAGATCTCGATGCGGTGCAGGCCCTGCTCGCCCAGGCCGTGGTCCAAGGCCATGGCCACCGCAGTGGGCATGATCCCCCGACCGGCGACGCGCTGATCGATCCAGTAGCCGATGTAGGCACCGAGGAGTGAGCCGCGGATGATGTTGCCGAGCGTCAGCGTGCCCACGTAGTTGCCTTGGTACTCGATGGCGAAGGGCACGCTGCGGCCCGCTGCGTACTCGGCAGCCATGGTGCGGAGCATGGTCCCGTAGGTGGGGCGCGGCCGTGCGCCGTCCGGCGTCGTGCCCTCCCAAGGCCGCAGCCACTCGGCGTTGACTGCCTGGGCCTCGCGCCAGGCCGGTCCGTCGGCGCGGCGGAACAGGCGCAACACGACGTCACCGCTCTGCAGTTCGGGTCCCCGCACGCGGATCACGCGGCGCCCTCCAGCGGATAGACGTCGACGATGTCGCCGGCGAGCAGTTGCTCCACCATCTCGGGGATCACGAGCAGGCAATCGGCCTGCGCCAACTCCGTCGTGACGTGCTCGGAGTGCAGTGGCTGCACGCGCAGCACGCCGTCCTCGCCGTGGATGCGCACGGACGGCACGAACTGCCGACGCCCACTCCCCGATCGGATGCCGGTGAGCAACTCGGCGCGGACCACCGTCGGCAGCACGTCCTCGGCGCCACCCATGCGCCGGATCACCGGGCGCACGAAGACCTCGAAGGACACGAAGGCCGCAGCCGGATAGCCGGGCAGGGTGAGGGTCGGGATGCTGTCGTCACCGAGATGGCCGAAGCCCTGGGCCGCTCCCGGCATCATGGACACGCGGTGGATCTCCATGGATCCCAGGCGATTGGCGACCTCGACCACGGTCTGGTAGGACGAAGCGGAGACGCCACCGGCAACGACCACGAGGTCGGCGCGCACCAACTGATCGGCGAGCACCTGCTCGAGGGCTTCGGCGTCGTCCGCCACCGGGCCCACGCGATAGGCCACGGCACCGAGCTGCTGCACGAGTGCCGAGAGCATGACGCCGTTGCTGTCGGACACGGTGCCGGGCAGGAGTGCCACACCAGGCTCCACCAACTCATCGCCGATGGTCACGATGACGACGCGCGGCCGTGGGTGTGCGCGCACACGCCCCACTCCCGCCGCCGCGAGCAACGAGATGCGACGGGCGTCGATGCGCATCCCGCGCTCCAGGACCACGGCGTCCTTCGCCAGTTCGACGCCGGCGCGCCGGATGTGGGCACCCTCCCGGGTCGGCTCGGTGACGTTGATGCGGTCGTTGACCAGCGCGACGTCGTCGGCAGCGATGACGGCCTCTGCGCCCTCGGGGAGGGCCGATCCGAGGCGCACGCGGACGGCCGCCCCCGGCACCACCGCGAGCCGTGGCCGAGCGCCCGGCGCCACCGCGTCCACGACGAGCAGGCTCACCGGGGACGCTTCGGTGGCGTTGGCACAATCCGCGACCCGGACCGCGTAGCCCTCACAGGTGGCACTCGAGAAGGAGGGCAGCGCCACCGGCGCGGTGACATCCGCGGCCAGCCAGCAGCCGCGTGCGTCGAGTAGGGCCAGGTCGAACGGGGGCAGGGGTGCGATGCCGGCGAGGATCTCCGACAGGTGCGCTTCCACGGATCGCTCCACTAGCGCTCCCCGTCGGGGAAGTCGTGCTCAACGAAGTCCTTGAGGAAGGCGCGCAACCCCTCGCCGAGATCGGGTCGCCGCACCGCCAGGCGGATGGTCGCCGTCAGCCAGCCCAACTTGTCCCCGGTGTCGTACCGGCGACCCTCGAACACCACACCGCGCACGCCCCCGCCTTGATCCGCGGGCAATGAGGCCAGCACGCGCAGTGCGTCGGTGAGCTGGATCTCGCCGCCGCGACCGGGCGGCGTGACGGCGAGCACGGAGAACACCCGCGGATCCAGCACGTAGCGGCCAATCACCGCGTAGTCGCTGGGCGCCTGCTCGGCCGGGGGCTTCTCCACCAGGTCGCGCACGCGCATCAGGTCAGGTTCCGCAGTGGGCTCGACATCGGCGACGCCGTACAGCGACAGCGCCTCGCGGGGCATGCGCATGAGCGCGATGACGCTGCCGCCATGCTGTTCGCGGACCTGCAGCATGCGCGAGAGCAGGTGGTCGCGCTCGTCGATGAGGTCATCGCCGAGCAGCACTGCGAAGGCCTCGTCGCCGACGTGATCGGCCGCCTGCAGCACCGCGTGCCCGAGGCCCCGCGGTTCGCCCTGTCGCACGTAGTGGACATGTGCGAGCTCCGCCGATCGTCGGATCTCATCGAGGCGCCAGGCGTCGTCGCGCTGCGACAGCGCCTGCTCCAACTCGTAGGCGCGGTCGAAGTGGTCCTCGAGCGCCCGCTTGTTGCGTCCGGTGATGAGCAGGACGTCCTCGAAGCCGGCCGCGGCCGCTTCCTCCACCACGTACTGGATGGCGGGCCGGTCGACGACCGGCAGCATCTCCTTGGGAGTCGCCTTGGTCGCGGGGAGGAAACGCGTACCCAGCCCGGCCGCGGGTATGACGGCTTTGCGCACCATGGGGCAACCCTACGTTTCGTTCGTCGCCACTGCCCGCCGCTGCGCATCCTTTTCGCGTCGATTCATCGGCGCGTACCGCTGCATGTCCGCCAGGCATGCGAGGATGCCACGATGACGTCGAACCGCGAGCTGCGCCCTCGCCTGCGCGCTGAACGAGCCGCCATCTCCGTGCCCCACGACGAGCGTGCCCGCAGTCTGGCGGATGCGGTGATGTCGCATCCGGCCATCACCGCGACCCCGGTGGGCTCGTGGCTCACCTGCTACTCCAGCTACCGCGATGAACCACCGACGCGCCTTCTCCTGCAACGGCTTTGCGACGCCGGCTTCAAGGTCCTGGTGCCTGCGGTCGTCGGTGAGCACCTGCACTGGCATGACGTCACGGGCGAGGTCGACGACCCCAAGGCGTGGACCCTTGACTCATACGGCATCCCGCGACCGACCACACCCGAGATCGCCACCAGCCCGGGCGAGTTGCTGGCGATGGGGGTCCGGGTGATCATCACCCCCGGCCTGGGCATGGAGCGGAGCGGTGCGCGCATCGGCCAAGGCGGTGGCTACTACGACCGCTTCTTCGAGCACGTGCCCAGACACGCGGAGGGCGGCCCCTTCCGGCTCGGCATCACGCATCTCGGCGGGCTGCTGCCCGACGGCACCATCGAGTTGAAGCCGCACGACCAGTTGGTGGACGACGTCATCGAGGGCTGAGACGCCAGCTCACCCTGCCAGTTCCCCGAGTCTGCTGCTCTTTCACGGGGTGTTCCCCATGCTCACTCCGCCCGTATGCAACGCGGGAACTGCGAGGTGGGCGCAGTGCGTCAACTGCCCAGACGGAGGCCCAGCGCGGCGAGGGCGATACCCGCGATGATGACACTGCCCCCGTAGCGCAGCGCCAGGCGTCGATTCGCTTGGTGTCGCAAGCGGTTCTCCACCTGACCCATGAATCCGCTGAAGGTGGTGAGCGCCCCGCAGAAGCCAGTGCCGACGAGAAGCAGGGCGTCATGCGTGATGACCCCGCGCCCGGCCAGGGCCACCGCCAGGCCGAGGATGAAGGCGCCGACGAGGTTCACGGCCGCCGTGCCGTACGGCACGCGCTCGTGGAATCGATGCACGGACCAGCGCTCGGTGTAGTACCGCGTGAGCGCACCGACGACGCCGCCCACGGCCACGATCAGCACGGTCATGCGCGCACCCCGAAGGTCCTGCGCGCCACCGCGTTGCCGGCCGAGTAGGCCAGCAGTCCGAGTACGACACTGGCGACGAGGTAACTGACCGCCACCCCCGGGTCCAGCCGGTTGATCTCGACCACGAAGGTGGAGAAGGTGGTGAA
>DAHWFQ010000042.1:0-4033 GCA_027324895.1 Actinomycetota bacterium
ATGCTGTGCTCCTTCCCTCGGTGCAGGGTGGCCCTGCGATCGTTGACGCCATCTGGTGCTGGCGTCCTTGAGGGAAGTGTGGAGGAAGGCTGGATATAGCACAAGCGATGCTTTCTACGAAGTATTCGTTAGCAATGCTAATGCATAGGCCGATCGACGGCCAGATGTGCCCGCCGAACGGTACCCCGGAGGGTATCTCGCACGCCCCCACTCGATCAGCGATAGGCGGCGATTCCGGTGAGCGCCTCCCCGATGACGAGCGTGTGCATCTCGTGCGTGCCCTCGTAGGTGAACACGGACTCCAGGTTGTTGCTGTGGCGGATCACCGGGTACTCGAGGGTGATGCCGTTCGCCCCCAGTACCGCCCGGCATTCACGCGCGACCCCCAGGGCCATCTGCGCGTTGTTGAACTTCCCCATGCTGATCTGCTCCGGGCGCACCTCGTGGGCGTCCTTGAGGGTGCCGATGCGATGTGCGAGCAACCAGCCCGTGTCCAGCCCCACCGCCATCTCCGCCAACTTGCGCTGCGTGAGCTGGAACCCGGCGAGCGGACGGTCGAACTGCACCCGCGAGGTCGAGTAGTCGATGGCGCTTTCCAGGCAATCGCGAGCGGCTCCCAGGACGCCCCAGACGATGCCGAAGCGCGCCTCGGAGAGGCAGGTGAGGGGACCGCGCAGGCCCTTGGCCAGCGGCAGTTGCGCGGAAGCGGGCACGCGCACCTGGTCGAGCACGAGCTCCGAGGTCACGGAGGCCCGCAAGGAGAACTTCCGATGGATGACATGGGCGGAGAAGCCGACCGAGTCCGTGGGGATCACGAAGCCACGGACGCCGTCCTCGGTGTTGGCCCACACGACGGCGACATCAGCCACATTGCCGTTGGTGATCCACATCTTGGTGCCGGTGACCACCCAGTCCGCACCGTCGCGACGGGCGAAGGTGCGCATCCCCGCCGGGTTGGAGCCGAAGTCCGGCTCGGTGAGCCCGAAGCAGCCGAGGGCTTCGCCGCGGGCCATGCGCGGCAGCCACTCCTGCTTCTGCTCCTCGCTCCCCCAGTGGTGGATGGCGAACATCGCCAATGACCCCTGCACGGAGACGAGCGACCGGATCCCGGAGTCACCGGCTTCGAGCTCGAGGCAGGCCAGGCCATAGGCGATGGCGTCGGTGCCGGCGCACTCATAGCCCTCGAGGTGCATCCCGAGCAGGCCGATGGCGCCCATCTCCCGCGCCAGTTCCCGCGCCGGTATCTCCCCGCGCTCGAACCAGTCCGCGATCTCCGGCTTGATCCGGCGCTCGACGTAGTCGCGCACGGTGTCACGGATGACGCGCTGCTCCTCGCTGAGCATGCCGTCGAGGTCGAGCAGGGCGAACGGACGCTGGGGCATGGTGGCTTCTCCTATGGTCAATGGCCGAGGACGCGGCTGACGCGTTGGACGGCTTGGTCACGATGGGCGTGCAGGAGGGCGATGGTGCCCGGCACATCCCGCGCACGAGCGGCGTTCAGGATGGCGCGATGCTCACGCCGCACGGTCTCGCGGTTGTCGGGCGCCGCGAAGTAGAGGGAGCGGTAGGCGTCGGTGGCATCCCAGAGTTGGCGGATCAACCGTGACGTGCGCGGCAGGCCCGCCCGGTCGAACAGCAGGAAGTGGAACGCCCGGTTGGCGGACGTCATGGCGGGGATGTCCTCGCGCAGCGCGGCCCCCTCGATGGCCGTGAGCGCATCCACCATGGCTTCGAGATCGTCCTCGCTGAGTAGGGGCAAGGCGACCGCCACCGCGTCGTCCTCCAGCAACCGGCGGATCCGGTAGACCTCGGCCAGGTCGCTGCTCGACAACTCGGCCATGAAGTAGCCGCGGTGCGGGTGGTAGGCCACCTGGCCCTCGCCCTCGAGGATCTTCAGGGCTTCGCGCAACGGCACCCGGGAGGTGCCGAGTCGTTCCGCGAGCGCCTCCTGCCGGATCTGTTCGCCAGGCCTGAGTTCCCCGTTCACGATCGAGCGGCGCAGTTCCGCGAGCACGAACTCCTGGGCCGTCGGGGGGCGACGCGGTCGTTCCGCGGTCATGGCAGCGCCGCCGCGATGTCGGTGTCGCCGAGCGCCGGAGGTGCCAGGCGATAGGTGGCGGGGGTCCTGGAGAACTGCACGGGGTGGGCGACGGTGCGCACGCCGCCCGCCACCGCCACACTCGCCAGCCCCAGTCGCTCCGCCAGGGCGAAGGCCTCGTCCATGCCATTCACCGGTCCGCAGGGGACCCCGACCGCGGTGAACGCCCGGGTCCAGTGGTCGGCGCCCTGTCCGCGCAGCACCGCTTGCAGCGCTTCGCGCAGGGCCTCGCGATTGGCCACCCGCAGCGGATTGGTCGTGAACCGTGCGTCGTCCGCCAGCCCCACCAACCCGAGTGCGTTGACACAGGCCCGGAATTGCCCGTCATTGCCGACGGCCAGCGCCAGCGCACGGTCCGCGGTGTCGAAGACCTCATAGGGCGCGATGCTCGGATGGGCATTGCCCATGGCGCGGGGCACCACACCGGCACCCACGAAAGCACCGGTCTGGTTGACCAGCCCCGAGAGCGAGGAGCCCAGCAGGGTCACGTCTACCCGCTGACCTTCACCAGTGGCGTCACGGTGGCGGAGGGCAGCGAGGACGCCGAACGCGCAGTGCAGACCGGTGATGACGTCGATGACGGCGACGCCGACCTTGGTCGGCGATTGCGGGTTGGCCCCGGTGATGCTCATGAGCCCGCCGACTGCCTGCACCAAGAGGTCATAGCCGGGCATGAGCGCCGCTTCGGCCGTGCGGCCGAAGCCGCTGATCGACGCGTAGATGAGGGCCGGCTGCTCCGCAGCAAGCTCCTCGTAGCCGAGTCCGAAGCGCTCCATGGTGCCGGGGACGAAGTTCTCCACCAGGACGTCACAGGAACGGATGAGGGCCAAGGCGTCACGCCTGCCCGCCTCGCTCCGGAGGTCCAGGAGCAGCGAGTGCTTGTTGCGGTTCACCGAGTCGTAGTACGTGGCGACGCCGTGCGGATCGTAGGGCGGCCCCCACTGCCGGGTGTCGTCGCCCAGCGCCGGACGCTCCACCTTGAACACCTGGGCCCCGAGGTCGCCGAAGAGCATGGTGGCGTAGGGCCCGGCGAGCACACGGGAGAAGTCGGCGATGCGGATGCCGTCGAGTGCGCCTGCCACTGGTCCCACCCCTCGCTGCTTCCTGACACGGTCTGGATATTGTATCCAATCGTGTCCGACCGGCCAGACCGGCGGAGGCAGTTAGCCGACGGTGGCCGCCAACTGACCGCAGGCGCCGTCGATCTCCCGCCCGCGGGTGTCCCGCACCGTGACGGCGACGCCCTTGGCCTCCAACCGGCGCACGAACTCCCGCTCGTCCCGGGGATCGGACGCCGTCCACTTCGAGCCGGGGGTGGGGTTCAGCGGAATGAGGTTGACGTGCACGAGGTGGCCGCGCAGCAGGTCTCCGAGCAGGTCCGCCCGCCAGGCCTGGTCGTTGATGTCACGGATGAGCGCGTACTCGATGGAGATGCGCCTCCCTGTGGCCTCCGCGTACTCCCAAGCCGCGTCGAGCACGCGCTCGACGTTGAACTTCTTGTTCAACGGCACCAGTTCGTCACGCAACGCGTTGTCCGGGGCATGGAGGGACAGGGCCAACGTGACGGGGAATCCGCTCTTCGCGAGCTCCTGAATCCGTGGCACCAGGCCGACGGTCGAGACGGTGATGCCGCGTGCGCTCAGGCCCAGGCCCTCCGGGGACTTGGCCGTGAGGCGCTCGATGGATGCCACCACACGCTTGTAGTTCACCATGGGTTCGCCCATGCCCATGAACACGATGTTCGACACGCGGCCGGGGCCACCGGCGATCTCGCCCCGCGCGAGGGCGCGGGCGCCGGCCATCACCTGCTCCACGATCTCGGCGGTGGACAGGTTGCGGCGGAGTCCGCCCTGCCCGGTCGCGCAGAAGGGGCAGTTCATGCCACATCCGGCCTGCGACGAGATGCACATGGTGACGCGATTCGGGTAGCGCATG
>DAHWFQ010000065.1:0-3779 GCA_027324895.1 Actinomycetota bacterium
AACAGGTGATGATCGTGAAGCTCATGTTCTCCATGTCACCCATTTGGATTACTCCACTCCTGGGCGCGCACGCCCAATCTGCTTGCGAGCTCTGCGATCTGCACGGTGTCGAGGTTCCTGGACGCGGCCGCGTACCCCAGCAGGTACGCCGTCAATGGCGCGCTCTTGCGCTCCTGGTGATGTGCCACATCGCGCGCCAGCGCAAGCACGGCCTCGACATCCAGTGCCGCATCGATGCCTAGCAACCTGCTCGCCTCGTCGATCCATGGATCCACTGACATGGTGGCCGCCTCACTTCCCGCAATCACCACCATCCTTCCATGCGAGCACGGGGCCGGACAGTGCTTCGACGCGCGCGTCGCGGTGCCACCTCGGCGCACTCAGGCCAGCCCGATGACCACCGGACCATCATCCGTTGCGACGCCCGCCGTCACCTGCCAGGGCACTCGGAAGACGCGACCCGGAGCCGCGGGCCAGGGGACGCGTCGGCGGGCGAGGACGCGCCCCGCCTGCCGCACCACGACGGACGGGAGTGCCACGTACTCGTCCGACCACAGGAGCAGGCGGCCGCGTGGCGGAGCCGGGTCCCCCGCACGGAGGATCGACGGTGCCACCCATCGGAAGGGCGCCGCCGCGTGGAGCTCCACCGTCGCGGCCGATGCCCGCTCACCCCGCAGGTGGGACGCGACGCTGCGTGCCACGTGGGCGCCATCGAGCGCTGCCACGTCGGCGGTGTCCACGGGATGCGTGAGGTTGCCCGCGGCGAACACCCCGTCACGGAGGGTGCGCAACGAAGCGTCCACCGCCGGTCCGAGGGTGTCGGGATCGATGGCGATGCCCCCGCTGCGGGCCAGTTCGTGATCGGGGATCCAGTCACCGGTGAACACGACGGTGTCACAGGCGACGACTTCCCGCACACCGGAATCGAGCTGCTCCACCTCCACGCCCTCCACCCGTCCGCGCCCGATGACGCGGACGATGCGCGTGCGGGTGCGCACCGGCGTCCGCAGGGCAGCGGAACCGAGGCGGGCCGCGACTCCGTAGGTCTCGGCCCGTGGGAACTCGCTGGTGAGCATCACGGTGTCGCAACCGGCGTGGCGCAAGGTGAGCACCGCGGACCAGCTCACGAGCTCTGCGCCCACGACGACCGCCCGGCGACCGACCGATTGGTGTTGCAGGTACACGGCATTCTGCAGTTGTCCGGTGGTGAGGACACCGGCCGGTCGATCCCCCGGGATGCGACGGGCCGTACGGGGGCGCTCGCGCGCACCGGTGGCCAGGATGATCGCGTCGGCGCTCACCTCGAACAACCCGGCAGGCGAGGTGAAGGCGAGCGTGTGCTCATCCACCCAACCGGTGACCGCCGCCCGGGTGCGCACCGCGGCTCCGGCCCGCGCTGCGGCCGACACCAGGCGACGCGCGTACTCGGGGCCCGTCATCAGGCGATGGAGGTCACGGATGCCGTAGCCGGTGTGCTGCGAGTGACGGGGGATGCCACCGGCCTGTCCCTCCCGCTCGAGGACGAGCACCTGGCCGGGGAGGTGCGGTGCCAGTTCGCAGGCGGCGCGAAGGCCGGCCGGGCCCGCGCCGACGATGACCACACGCGAGTGCAACCGATTGATGGTCATGACGACTCCCCGCGTCCACTGGCCTGCCGCTCCACTGCTGCGCGCAGCGCGGCACCGCAGTAGAAGCCCTGACAGCGGCCGTTGTGCGCACGGGTGCGACGGCGCAGCCCGTTCAGGTCGCGCGCCGGGATGGTGCTGGCGAAGGCATCGCGGATCTCACCGGCGGTGACGCGCTCGCAGAAGCAGACGAGTTCGCCGTACTCGGGATCGCGTGCGATGAGATCCGCGTCCTGGTAGGGGCGCATTCCCAGCTCCCCGATGTTGGGAAGGCGCGCTGGCTCGGGCAGGTCCGTGCGGGGGTCGACATCGACGCCCGCGTGCCGGAGCAGGCCCAACACGTACTCGGCCACCGCCGGGGCCGAGGTCAGGCCGGTGGAGCGGATGCATCCCGCAACGAGGTAGCGCTGCCGCTCGTCGGCTTCGATCACGTAGTCGACCTGGTCGTGCGCAGCCCGCAGTCCCGCATACGCCGTGGTCACCTCCTCGTCGAGGAGCGTCGGCATGAGGTGCGCGCCCTTGTCGAGGAGGAAGGCGAATCCCGCTTCCGTGGTGGAGGTGTCCGTGCGATCCGTCATGTCCTCGGCAGTCGGGCCGAGCATGACGTTGCCGTAGATGGTGGGGCTGATGAGCACGCCCTTGCCGAGCTTGCTGGGCACGGGCAGCACGATGACGGGCACCTTCGGTCGCGCGAGCTTGTCAAACACGAGCAACTCGCCCTTGCGGGGGTTGAGGTGGAAGCGGTCGTATCCGAACAGGGCCTCGATGCTGTCGCCGGCCAGACCGGCCGCATTGATCACCCACCGGCTGCGGATGTCCCCGGTGCTCGTGTGCAGGACGGTGCTGTCGTCGGCCACTTCGGCACCGGTCACCGCGCAGTTCAGGCGCAGGGTGGCACCGCGGAGCACGGCCTCACTGGCCATGGCGATGGCGGCCGACCAGGAGCACATGATCGATTCGCCCGGCACCTCGAGTCCCCCGAGTGCGCCCGCCCCGAGGGCGGGCACCGTCGCATAGACCGCGGCCGCATCGACGATGCGGGTGTCCATGTAGCCGTTGTCAACGGCCTTCTGCCGCAACTTGGGCAGCGACTGCAACTGCTCGTCATCCCAGGCCACCAGCAGTGCGCCCGTGCGCTCGACCGGTACGCCGGTTCGTGGTGCGTACTCCTGCCAGAGCTCGTAGCCGCGGCGCACCAGGCGCGCTTCGAGGGTGCCCGGGGTGGCGTCGAATCCGGTGTGCAGGATGGCGGTGTTCGCCTTGCTGGTGCCGTCGCCGACATCGTTGCGGGCCTCGATGAGCACCACGCGGAGATTCGACGCGGAGACCGCGCGCGCGATTGCCGATCCGATGAGGCCGGCGCCGATGATCGCCACATCGAATTCACCGGCAGCGTCAACGGGGATCATGACTGCACCCCGGGAAGCGACGATTCGAGGACCGAGCGCCAGTCGGCGCGGTGGGCCTGCGCGCGATCGGCGGACCAGCGCGGGCTGTAGGACGTCTCCGGCGACCACTCGACCAGGGCCTGTGCCAGCGTGAGTGAGGGGTCAAGCGACTTGCGGGCGAGGGCGATCGCCCCCAGCGGCGTCGCATGCGCCGACGGATAGACGTCGACCTCGATCTGCATGAGGTCGGCCACCGCCTGCATGAACACGCGGCTGCGCGTGAGGCCACCGTCGACACGGAGGCGTGTCAGTGGCGCAGCTGCATCCGCGGCCACCAGCCCACCCAACTCCGCCACTTGGGCGGCCAGGCCCTGGACCACGGCCGTCACGAGGTCAGCCCGCGTGGTCGCAAGCGTCATCCCGCGCAGGGTCGCGGTCGCGTCCGGGATCCACCACGGTGCCGCCAGACCGGCGAGGGCGGGAACGCAGATGACACCGTGCGCATCATCGGAGGCGATGGCATCGATCTCCGCGGCTCCGGAGAGGATGCCGAGGTCCTGCAACCAGCGCACCGCGGAGGCCGCCGTGTAGACCTGCCCGTCGGCGCAGTAGGTGGTGGTGCCGTCGACCCGCCAGGCGCCCGAGACCGTCAAGCCGTGGCGCGAGCGCCGGGGTTCGTTCCCGAGGTTGGCGAGCAGGAAGGCACCGGTCCCGAAGGTGCACTTGGCCTCGCCTGCGTCGAGGCAGCGCTCAGCGAGCAGCGCCG
>DAHWFQ010000088.1:0-2420 GCA_027324895.1 Actinomycetota bacterium
CCACCGACTGGCCCGACGCAAGGTCCTCGTCAAGCGACTCGTGAGCATCGAGGACCTGGGCGATATCGAGACACTCTTCACGGACAAGACCGGGACGTTGACGGAGGGGACGGTGGCCTTCGACCACGCGCTCGACGGACCGGGAGTGGCCGCCGGCGAGACGCAGCGCCTGGGTTCCATCTGCACGCAGGTGCGCAATCTCGCCGGAGGCGGACTCTCCGGCAACGCGCTGGACATCGCGTTGGTGCAGGCCCGGCCAGCACCGCACGCCGACGTCGTCGACCGACGCGACTTCAGCCACGAGACGAGGACCGCTGCCGTCGTGGTGCGCTCGGCAGATGGCAGTTTCGAGCGCATCGAGAAGGGCGCGCTGGAGGCGGTGCGCGCGGACGCGGGTGCAGTGGCGGAGGAAGTCCTCGCCGCGGCGAGGAAGGAGATGCTGCGCGGCAATCGGGTGGTGGCCGTGTCCCGAACGCCGGTCGTGGGTCCCACGCTGGCCTCCGCCAATGCATCGGCGACCGAGGTGGTCGGGCTGCTCGTGTTCCGTGACCCGGCGAAGGTGTCCGCAGGCGCCTCGCTCAAGCGCCTGGCGGAACTCGGCGTCGACGTTCGCATCGTCACCGGCGACGCACCTGAGGTGACCGAGCAGCTGTGCACGCAGTTCGGCATGGCCATCGGTGACACGCTCACGGGTGCCCAGGTGTCCGCCCTCGACGACAAGGGGCTGGCGCAGGCCATCCCGCATACCCGCGTCTTCGCCCGCGTGTCCCCGGAGCAGAAGGCGCGCATCGTGCGGGTGCACCGTGAGTCGGGCAGGGACACTGCCTTCCTCGGAGACGGTGTGAACGACGCGCTTGCGATCCACGCCGCCGACGTCGGCATCTCGGTCGACTCCGCGACGGACGTGGCCAAGGACGCGGCGGATGTCATCCTCCTGGAGAAGGACCTCGCGGTGCTGGCCGATGGTGTCATCGAGGGACGACGGATCTTCGCCAACACCACCAAGTACGTGCTCATGGGGACATCAAGCAACTTCGGCAACATGTTCAGTGCCGCGGCCGCGTCGGCATTCCTGACCTTCCTGCCGATGCTGCCGTCCCAGATCCTGCTGAACAACCTGCTCTACGACGCCAGCCAGCTCGCCATCCCCACCGACTCCGTCGACGAGGAGCAGCTGGCCCGACCGGCGCAGTGGGACATCGCGCACATCCGGCGCTACATGCTCATGATCGGCCCCCTGAGCTCCCTGTTCGACTTCCTCACCTTCGCCGTCATGCTGCAGGTCTTCCACGCCGGACCCGCGTTGTTCCGCACCGGCTGGTTCGTGGAGTCACTGGCCACGCAGACGCTCGTCGTGTTCGTCATCCGCACGTCGCGCACACCGTTCTGGCGCAGCCGACCCAGCAGGCAGCTCGCCCTGGCCGTAGTCCTGGTGGTGCTCGTCGGAGCGCTGCTGCCGGTCACGCCGTTCGCGCGTGACCTCGGGTTCGTGCCACTCGGCTCCGGGTACTTCCTCGCCCTGGTCGGCATGGTGCTCGCGTACGGCATCATCGTCGATCGGGCCAAGCACTGGGCCACCAAGCCGCTTGCGGCCCTACCCTGATGGACGACCTCCGGAGGTGGTGCATTGCCTAGGCTTCGCACCGTGGAGCGCGCGGGAAACGAGAACTTGAGCGAGCAGATCGCCGGCGTCCTGCGAGCCTCTCTCATCTCCGGCCAGATGACCCCGGGTGTCACCTACTCGGTACCAGCCCTCGCCGACGAGTTCGGCGTCTCATCGATGCCCGTGCGCGAGGCCATGCTGAACCTGGTGCAACAGGGGCTCATGTCCCCTGTGCGCAACAAGGGCTTCCGCGTCGTCGAGCTGTCGGCCAAGGACCTCGACGACATCATGCAGTTGCGCCTGCTGCTCGAAGTGCCGACCACGATCGCGGTGTCCAAGGACGTCACGGCGTCGACGATGCGCGATCTGCGACGGATCGCACGCGAGATCGCACGGCACGCGCGCCAGGGGGAACTCGTCGACTACATCGAAGCAGACCGCGCCTTCCACCAGACGCTGGTGGCGCTGGCCTGCAACCCGAGGCTGGAGGAACTCATCGACGACCTGCGCTCGCGCTCCCGACTCACCGGCCTGGACGCGCTGGCCGAGCGCGGCGACCTCAGCGCCTCCGCCAAGGAACACGTGGAGATGCTCGACGCCATCGCAGCTGGCGAGAGCGCGCGACTGCGCGCCCTCATGGAGCGTCATATCAAGCACAGCCGCGGCATCTGGGCCGGCCTCGCGGAATAGCAACCGCCCGCGGTGTCCCTACCGCTGATGCAGGAGTCCCGGGAATGGGGCGAGGTCAGAAGCGACCGGGGTCGAAGGGCTTGAGCCGCTCGGGCACGCTCCCGGTCTCCACCATCTCCACGACCGC
>DAHWFQ010000099.1:0-3013 GCA_027324895.1 Actinomycetota bacterium
GGGACCCAGGGCGATCTGCGGGACGTGCACCGGCTCAGCGGGCAGGGCGGTCCCCCGCAACTCAGCCTGCCGAACCTGTTGAAGCAGGGCCTGCGCTCACTCTTGGATGCCGGCAGCATCGTCGAGGTCTCGGTGCAGGACTCGAGCGAGCGCTGGTTCGCGGATCCGGCCGCGCTGCGCCGGGTTCCCCGTGTGGACGCCTCGCTCACCACACTTCTCAGCCCCTTCGACTCGCTGGTGTGGCACCGGCCGCGACTGGAGCGCCTGTTCGAGGTCGTCCACCGCATCGAGGCCTACACCCCGAAGCACAGGCGTGAGCGCGGCTACTTCGCGATGCCGGTCCTCCATGGCGGGCGCATCATCGGATTCGTCGATCCCGCACGCGAGGGCACGGACCTGGTGGCGCGTCGGGTGACCATGTTCGAATCCGACACCGAGGGCTTCGCCGGCGCGCTTGCGGAGGCGGCGCGATGGACCGGCGCGCAGGCGGTCCGGGTGGAGAACGCGCCCTCCACAGGCCTCGCCAACACCATCGCCGCATCCGCCAACGCCGAGCTCAGCGCGCGGGCATGACCGGATGCCCGGCCAGGGCAGCGGCCGTCACCGCCTGCGTCCGCGAATGCACGTCCAGCTTCTCGTTGATGCGCTTCAGGTAGTTCTTGACCGTGTACTCCGACAGGCAGAGTCGGCTTCCGATGGCACGGTTGGTGAGGCCCGCCGCCACGCCCTGCAGGACCGCCAACTCGCGTGCCGTCAGCAGCACGTTGGGAGCCGGCACCTCCACGCCCAGCACCAGCCGCAGGGTGTAGGCATCGCAGTCGTGGGCGACCACCTCGCAGTCGAGCTGCTCGAGTTCCGCCCGCCATGTGGAGGCGGACCACATCGGCAGCATGACCACCAGGCGCATCTCGCCGGACAGTGCCCGCACCCGCCGCAGCGGCACCAACACGTCGTCCCGGCGCCGACCGTCGGAGTGGAGCATGGTGATCGAAGGCAGGAAGCGAGCCGCCAGGTGCGGCAGTTGGGCCGCGAATCCGGTGCTGGCAACGATCTCGCAGCCCAGGCTGCGCAGCCCCTCGATGACAATAGGTGAGGCCGACACCAGCATCGACTGGCGCACTTCAAGCAACGACAACTGCTCGGTCTTCATGGATACCCCCTGCATGCATTGTGCGCGGGAAGCCTCTCGGCTCACCCGCGCACAACACGCTGTTTCCACGCGCTAACCCCGCAGCAACCTCGCGACCTTGGCGGTGGCGCCACTGCCATGGCGAGACCAGCGCCCGCGCTTGGCCGCGCGGCGCAACTGCAACTCAAGCGTCTCCCGGGCACGCTCGAAGGCGATCTCCGCCTTCTCGCCGCTGCCCTTGGCGCGGATCGGACCCTTGCGCGCGAAGGCCACGACCTCGACCTGCCACGCCTGCGAGGCCTGCCGCGGATTGGCCTCGTGTGAGACCTCGACGTCGAAACCGGTGATCCCAAGCCCGAATCGCGCGAGTTGGAGACACTTCTCGCGCACATGCCCAACCCAGAACTCCCCCAGTTCAAGGTGACGGCCGCGCACGACCACGTCCGGCTGCTTGGTGGCTTCATTGGTGTTCACGTGGAACCTCCTCGTCGTCGATTCACTCTCAACATAATCCCGCGCTGGCATGCGCAACAGGGTCTTGACTTTCGCGGCTCGCCAACGCGAATGCACAGACCGGCGCGGCAGTGCGAACGCGCACTGCACGGGCAGCCTCACGCAGCGTGGCGCCAGAGGTGACGACGTCGTCGACGATGATGAGGGGCCGTTCCGGGCCGCCCTCCCAGCGCATGGAGCCCTCCAGGTTGCGGGCCCGCTGCTCACGATTCAGCCCGGCCTGGTCCCGCCGGGGCCGAGCGGCGATGAGCTGGGTGGACAGGCGCCCGGCGGGCAGGACGGCGTCCAGGGCCTCGCTCAGCACCCGCGCACCTCGACTGCGCTCGGCGGTCCGGGACGACGGCACGGGCAGGACGAGCGCGGTCGGCGCCGCTCGCAGCAGCGGCGCCAACCCCTGCGCGAACCAGGCCTCGATCCTCAGGCGGGCTGCCCGGCGCTGCTCCTCCTTCCAATCGATGATGGTGCGGCGCACGGGACCCGCGAACGGGAACAGGACGAGCGTGCGCAGTCCCACGTCGATCCAGTGCGCGCTGGGGAGGGTCCGCGCACACACCGGGCACCACTCCGGTCCCGGTGCGCCGCAGCCCGAGCAGTGCGGTGGCGACAGCAGGGAGGCGATCAGGGTGCGCATGCGCGCAGACTGCCGCGACCGTCTGACAGGCGGCCGGGCGCCCCGCCTTCACATGACGTAGTTGGGGGCGGTGCCCAGGTCACTGGCATTCCAGCGGCCGGCGGACAACTGCCAGAGCTGACCGGTCTGGTCTCCGACGACGATGGGCATGGCGGCGGTGGCGGTCAACGCCACCGCATTGGCCGGGCCACCGAGGAGCGTGACCGCTCCCGTGGGCAGGCTGATCCGGATGGCCTGCACCGCTACCGCTCCCACCGCGCCCAACACCGCGAGATCCGACTCGGAGGCCCAGGCCACGGCCACCACCGAGGTGAGCCGCTGCTCGGCGCGGGTCAGGCCGATCACGCGGATATCCCGGCCACTGCGCATGATCTGCCCGATGCGCAGCGAGGAATCCGCGCCGTCGTTCACGATCACCGCGATCCGCGACTCATCCGGTGCGATGGCGAAATCGAGGATGCGGGCTCGACTGGCGAGCCCGGTCCGCACTCTCACGACGCCCCCTGAGGCCGTCCAGGCGTAGATGCCGCCGCGAGCGGCATGATCGAGGTACCAGGCCTCGTTGTTCGAGAGCACGCGCGGGGATCCCAGATCCCCTCCGGTGGTCGCCACGGTCGCCGTCGGGCCGCTGGTCACCAGCATCATGGTGTGCGATGCCGAGATGCTCACGATCAACGAGCCGTCGCGGGACATCGCGGACTCCGCCACCGGCGTACCAGCGCCGATGGTCGTGCGCGTCC
>DAHWFQ010000110.1:0-2792 GCA_027324895.1 Actinomycetota bacterium
ATCCTCGGCCAGCTCGTCGGAGGCGCAGGTCCGGAGGGCGTCACCTACGTCGACGCGCTCTCGCAGTTGGGCTTCACCAATGACACGCTGCTCGACGCGGTCGTCGACGCGTTGGGTTCGGCGTCCGGGGCGCATCTCTTCAACGTCGTGGATGACGTGGTGAGCGGCGGGCACGATCCGCGCCGCTTCGTCACCGATCTGCTCGAGCGCTTCCGAGACCTCATCATCCTCTCGGCGGCACCTGAGGCGGCCGAACACGGACTCATCGATGCCCCCGCTGATCGCTTCCCAGTGCTGCGCGCTCAAGCAGAAGCCCTCGGCCTGCCAACGCTCTCCCGGGCCGCGGACACGGTGAACGAGGGTCTGTCAGCCTTGCGTGGCGCCACCGCGCCCCGGCTGCAGCTGGAGTTGCTCGCGGCACGACTGCTGCTCCCGAGCGGCGAGGCTGGCGTGGGCGCGCTCGCTGCACGACTCGACGCCCTGGAGCGCCGGGTGGCGGCGTTGCCGGTGCACACGACCTCCATCGTCACCGCCCCCGCCGCCACGGCGCCGCACCCTGCGCCCATGGAGGCACCGGTCGCGGCACAGGAAACGGGCAGACCTCGGAAGCTTTCCGACGTGGCCCCGACGACCGCGCGAGCGAGTGCGGCGGCGCCCGCCGTCGACGCAGACCCCGTGGTCGCCAGCCTGGCAGCCGAGGGGCCTGCGGCCACGGCCGCACCCAGTGCTCCCGCACCCGCCCCGCGCGCAGTGCCGTCGCCGGGCCCGGGCGCGGTGCCGGTGGACCTCGAGTCCATTCGCACGCTCTGGCCAGCCGTGTTGGAAGCCGTGAAGAGCACGCCGGCGGGTGGCCGCACGGCGTGGACGGTGTTCGCCGATTCCGCACCGGCTGGTGTGAACGGTGACGAACTCGTGGTCGCGCTGCCCCAGCAGGGTTCGTACACCGTGGCTCGGTCGCGCAACCTCGATGCCGTGCTCTCCTCCGCCGTGCAGCAGGTCGTCCGCCGCCCGCTACGCATCGAGTTGGTCCTCGACCAAGGGGCCAAGGCGCCGCTGCCCGCTGCCGCAACACCTCCGGCTGAGAAGGAAGCCGTACCGTCCAGGAACGCCCGGGCGCGCGCGGAGGCGTCGGTGGCAGCCGAGGTCGCCGTCGAAGCGGTGGTCGACGCACCATCCATCGATGATGACGACGCGGAGGACGTGCTGCGCGGCATCGAACTGGCCAAGCAGGCGCTTGGCGGGGTCGTCATCGCCGAAGTTGACCTGGACACCTGATGTACGAAGGCATCGTTCAGGACCTCATCGACGAGTTGGGCCGACTGCCCGGCATCGGCCCCAAGAGCGCGCAGCGCCTGGCCTTCCACATCCTGCAGGCCGACGTCACCGACGTCCATCGGCTGGCCCAGTTGCTGCAGGAGGTCAAGGAGCGTGTGCGCTTCTGCACTGAGTGCGGCAACGTGAGCGAGGCGGACCTGTGTCGCGTGTGCCGAGACCCGCGGCGCGATCAGACCTCGATCTGCGTCGTGGAGGAGCCGAAGGACGTCATCGCGATCGAACGCACCCGCGAGTTCCGCGGCAAGTACCACGTGCTCGGAGGCGCCATCAACCCCATCGATGGTGTCGGCCCCGATGATCTGCGCATCCGCGAACTGCTGCCCCGACTGGCCGACGGCACGGTGCAGGAGATCATCATCGCGACCGATCCCAACCTCGAGGGGGAGGCCACCGCCACCTACCTGGCCCGCCTGCTCGGGCCCATGGGACTCACGGTGAGCCGGCTCGCCAGTGGGCTGCCGGTGGGCGGCGATCTGGAGTACGCCGACGAGGTGACGCTGGGCCGGGCCTTCGCGGGTCGACGCACCGTCTAACCGCGCCCTGATTGCTCAGGGCCCGGAAATTCTCGCATGCTGAGACGTTGCCGTGTCTCAATATGTGGACTTCGCTGGAATGCCCGTTCCGAGCGTGTCAGCATGTCCCCGCAGCCGCGATGTGCTCGACCCCGAGACCCCTGCTCGACCGGGTCGGTCGCCCCGTGGACAGGGATCGCGCATCGATCCGACACGTGAGGGGAACTCCTGTGGGAATGGTCGTCCAGAAGTACGGCGGATCCTCGGTGGCCGACGCCGAGTCCATCAAGCGCGTGGCCAAGCGCATCGTCGAGACCAAGCGTGCCGGCAATGACGTGGTGGTCGTGGTGTCGGCCATGGGCGACACGACCGACGAACTCGTCGATCTCGCCAACCAGGTGACGCCGCTGCCCCAGCCCCGCGAACTCGACATGCTGCTCACCGCCGGAGAGCGGATCTCCATGGCGCTGCTTGCCATGGCCGTGAACAACCTGGGCATGGAGGCGCGCTCGTTCACCGGGTCGCAGGCCGGCGTGATCACGGACTCACAGCATGGCAAGGCCCGCATCATCGACGTCACGCCCGGCCGCATCCGCGAAGCCATCAACGACGGGGCAATCGCCATCGTGGCCGGCTTCCAAGGCGTGTCCCAGAAGACCAAGGACATCACCACCCTCGGCCGCGGCGGCTCGGACACCACTGCCGTCGCCCTCGCCGCAGCGCTCGACGCCGACGTCTGCGAGATCTACACGGACGTCGACGGCATCTTCTCCGCCGATCCGCGCGTGGTGCCGCTTGCGCGCAAGCTCACGAGCGTCACCTACGAGGAGATGCTGGAGTTGGCTGCGAGCGGCGCCAAGGTGCTGCACCTGCGCTGCGTGGAGTACGCGCGTCGCTTCGACCTTCCCGTTCACGTCCGTTCGTCCTTCTCCCACAAGGAAGGCA
>DAHWFQ010000153.1:0-5809 GCA_027324895.1 Actinomycetota bacterium
GGATCGACCGCGAGGAGCGCAAGGGCAAGGGCGCCAGCGACCACGCACCCGTGGTGGTGGACCTCGCATGAGCGAACAGACCGCCAAGCGCAGCGCTGCCGTGCCGACCGACCCGCCGACCCCCTTGGTTGCCAAGTCCGCCAGGCCGCCCAAGTCCCCGAAGCCCCGCCCCGTGCCCAAGGAGGCGCGTCCCACACCGTCCCTCACCGTCCGCCCCATCAGCCGCGAACTGCACGAGCAGTGGGCGGCCACCCGCACCTGCTCCTTCCTGCAACTCCCCAGCTGGGCCGAGGTCAAGCGCGAGTGGACGCACGAGTCGCTGGGTTGGTTCGATGGCGACACGCTTGTCGGCGCGGGCCTCGTCCTGTATCGCTGGATCCCCAAACTGAAGAAGGCGCTCGCCTACCTGCCGGAGGGCCCGGACGTGGACTGGCTGTCCGGCCGCCCGGTTGACGACTGGCTCGTCCCCCTCATCGCGCATGTCCGCGACGGGGGTGCGTTCTCCTTGAAGATCGGCGTCACCGTCGTGGCACGCACCTGGGACAACAGCACGCTCAAGGCAGCGGTCGGGCCCGGGGTGCGTCTGCGCCATGTCACACCCACACACGTCAACGAGCATGCGCTCGGCATCCGGGACTGGCTGCTCGCCACCGGTTGGCAGCAACGCGGCGCAGCCACCGGTTTCGGCGACGTGCAGCCCCGCTACGTGTTCCAGGTGGACTTGCGCGGCCAGAGCGAGGAGTCGCTGCTCGCGAACATGAACCAGTTGTGGCGGCGCAATGTGAAGAAGGCGGAGAAGGCCGGCGTCACTGTGCGGATCGGCACGCGCGACGACCTTGCTGCCTTCCACGAGGTCTACGTGGAGACCGCGCGCCGCGACCACTTCACCCCGCGTCCGCTCTCGTACTTCCAGCGCATGTGGGACGCCCTCGGTGATCACCTGCGGCTGTACATCGCCCACGTGCCCGACTCGACCAGGCCCGGCGCTGCGGCGATCTACGTGCGCGTGGGCGCACATGCCTGGTACTCCTACGGTGCCTCGACGACGGCCGACCGCGACGCGCGACCGTCCAACGCCATGCAATGGCGCATGTTGCTCGACGCCCTCGCCGAGGGCGCACACACCTACGACCTGCGCGGCATCAGCGACACGCTCGACGAGGAAGACCCGCTGTTCGGGCTCATCCGCTTCAAGCTCGGCACGGGCGGGGAAGCCGTGGAATTGCTCGGCGAGTTCGACTTCGCGGTGCAGCCCATGCTGGCCCGCGTCTTCGACCTGTACCTGAAGCGCAAGTAGCCCCCTCGCGCCCGCCCGACACTCCGTCCGACACTGGCCCCTCCCTTTTCGGGTTGTTCACAAACCACCCGCTTTCCGGGCGGCGCGTGAACAACCGAGGGGTGCAGGCGGGCTTGCGCGGCGTTGACGTGGCGTTCAAGCGGACGGTGCGCCCGCGTGCCACGCTAAGCAGCGACAATCAATGGGGGACCGCATGAAGATCTTCGTCACCGGGGCGTCGGGCTGGATAGGAACTGCCGTCGTCCCCGATCTCATCAACGCCGGCCACGACGTGGTCGGCCTCGCACGCTCGGATGACGCGGCCGCCGCGCTGCGGGTCATGGGTGCGCAGGTCGTGCGCGGGAGCATCGACGACGTGGACGTGCTCCGGGCTGCGGCCGCCGCCGCCGATGGCGTCATCCACCTCGCCTTCCGTCATGACATCGCGTTCTCCGGTGGTTTCGTCGAGGCGGCGCAGTCGGATCGTCGCGCCATCGAGGCCTTCGGTGACGCGCTCTCCGGCTCCGGCTCGCCGCTGGTCATCGCATCCGGTGTCGTGGGCCTGACGGCGAACACGGCCGGCGCCATCCCGACCGAGCTGGACGGCCACACGGTGAACCCCAACCCGACACCCGCGCAGGCCGGACCTGAAGCACGTCGGGCCAACGCCGAGTTCACACTGTCCCTCGCGGACCGGGGCATCCGCTCAGCGGTCGTGCGCCTGGCACCCACCTGCCACGGTCCGGGCGACCAAGGGTTCATGGCGTCGATCGTCGGAATCGCACGGGCCGCCGGCGTCTCCGGCTACCTGGGCGACGGAAGCAACCGTTGGCCCGCGACCCATCGACTCGATGCGGCCAAGCTCTTCCGCCTCGCCCTCGAGCATGCGCCCGCCGGATCCACGCTGCATGCCGTCGCCGAGGAGGGTGTGCGCATCGGCGATGTCGCCGCCGTCATCGCCAGGCAACTCGACATCCCGCTCGTCTCCGTGGCACCCGATGATGCTGGCGGGCACTTCACCTTCCTGGCTGGCCTGATCGGGCTGGACAGCCCGGTGTCGAGTGCCCGCACGCGCGAGCTCACGGGCTGGAACCCGACGCAGCCGGGCCTGCTCGCCGACCTCGAATCCGGCCACTACTTCCGCGGCTGACCGCGGAGCCACCTCAGGATGTCCACCAGACCAGCGCTCGACGTCGATGTGGCGAACAAGCGGCACCATGGGCCCAAGTAGCGTTGGCCCGTGACGTTCGGGATCTCTGTTGACGCCGCCGCCTGGCGCGGCCACTGCGACGCCTTCCGGGATCGCGTGTACGCGGCCGACGCGGCCCTCATCCCCGTCATCAAGGGCAACGGCTACGGCCTGGGCCAGGAACTGCTCGCCCGCGAAGCCGCGCGCCTGGGGGTGCACGCCATCGCCGTCGGGTCCATCCACGAGGTGGCATCGATCGTCGACGCATTCGCCGGCGACGTGGTGGTACTCGAACCCATCGACCCGCGCGACGAGGTGGCGTCCGCGGCCTGGTGCCAGCACATCGATGCCGGGCTCGACGGACGGCTCATCCGCACGGTCGCCTCGCCCGAGGGCTTGGACTTCGTCCTCGACACCCAACCCGACGCACGGGTCATCATCGAAGCGGGCACGTCGATGCACCGTTTCGGCCTCAGTGGCTCCGCCTTGCGCGAAGCGTGGGACTGGGCGGGCCAGGCCCAGAGCGAGGGGCGACTGCGACTGCTCGGCCTGACCGTGCACCTCCCGCTGAGGCCCTCGGCCGCGGAGTACGACGAGATCCTGCAACTGGTCGACGACATCGGCGACGACAACGTGCACCTGCTGGTGAGCCACCTGGACGCTGCCAGCGTGGAGCTCCTGCGGCGTCACAAGCCGAATCTGCGCGTGAGCCTGCGGGTGGGGACGGCACTCTGGCTGGGCCTGCGCGGCGCACTGCACCCGCACGGCACCGTGCTCGCGGCCAACCGCGTGCAGAAGGGGACATCCATCGGCTACCAGCGGCGCAAGACCCGCCGAGACGGCTACGTGCTGGTGGTCGCCGGCGGGACCTCGCATGGCATCGCCCTCTCCGCGCCGTCACCGGCAACGAGCATGCGCCAGCGCGTCATCAGCCTGGCGATCGGTGTACTCGACGCGTTCGGCCGGGCCCGGTCGCCCTTCTCGTGGAACCGCCGACCACTGTGGTTCGTCGAGCCGCCACACCAGCATGTGTCGATGCTCTGGCTGCCGGCATCGGTTACCCCGCCGGCGATCGGCACCGAACTCGACGCCGACGTCCGCTACACGATCACCCGCGCCGACGTCGTCGTCCTCCGCTAGCCCGCCCACGAACGAACGGCCGTGTTGCAGCGCCCTCTCCACCGCCCTTAGCCCCATCCGTTGCCACGATTGCCGCCATAGCGTGAGTGAGTCGGCGCGCAGCCGGCGCATGTGATCGGAGGGTCCATGGCTCGCACATATGTCATCACCGGTGCCGGCTCGGGCATCGGCCTCGCCACCACCAAGATGCTGCAGAAGAGTGGCGCCAACGTCATCGGGGTCGACCTCAAGAAGGCCGACGTCATCGCAGACCTCAGCACACCACAGGGCCGACTCGATGCCGTCGCGGCTGCGGTCAAGGCCGCGAGGGGCAGGGTCGACGCGGTCATCTGCTGCGCCGGTCTCGCCCTACCCATCGCCAAGACGGTGTCCGTCAACTACTTCGGCATGACGGAGTTCCTCAACGCCATCCAGCCCACGCTCGCCTAGTCGAAGACGGCGCGCGCGGTCGTCATCAGCTCGATGGCGTCCCTGCAGGACAACGACCGGGAACTCGTCGAGAACATGTGCGTCCATGACAACGAGGCCTGGGCTCTGGCCCGCGCGCAGCACTTGGTCGACCAGGGCGGCGGCCTGGAGAACCTCATCTATGGCTCCACCAAGCGCGCCATCAGCCGCTGGGTCCGGCGCGAGTGCATCAAGGAGCAATGGGCCGGCGCGGGCATCCCGCTCAACGCCATCGGCCCCGGCATCGTCAAGACGCCAATGGTGGCCGACATGATCGCGTCGGCGGAAGCGCGCGCCTACCTCGACCAGGTCGTGCCCATGCCGCTGCACTACTACATGAAGGCGCAGGAGGTCGCACCGCTGCTCATCTGGTTGGCGAGCAAGGAGAACACGCACGTCACGGGCCAGACCATCTACATCGACGGTGGCTCCGACGCGGTCCTGCGCGGTGACAATGTGTGGGACCTCGTGAAGTAACCACCGCGAACGACGGTGTCCGGGGCCTGGTGCTCGGGGCACTGCCTCGTTCAGCGACCGATGATGCGCTCGCTCAGCGCGACGAGGTCCGACGCACGCAGCCCCGGCCAACCGTGGACGACGTCGGTCCATGCGGTCGGGATCCCGGAGAGACCGTGCAGGCCGCCCAGCAGGCCGCCCGCGATCGCCGAGACGGTGTCGGTGTCGCCACCGCAACGCACTGCGTGATCGAGGCCGCGGGCGAAGGTGTTCAGCCCGTCGACGCCCTCATGCGTGCGCTTGCAGGTGATCGAGGCCCAGGCCGCCTGCAGGGCCTCGACGACCCAGCCGTTCCTCGGGAAGTCCCACGGCTCGGCCCCCTCGGCCGCGTCGATGCGTTCGCGCCAGACCGCGCGTCGCTCCGGTGCGAGGTATTCGAGTCCCGCGCGCAGTCCGTCGAGTGTGCCGTCCATGACGGCTACGTGGATCGCGTAGCACCAGAGGACGCAGGCATCGGTGGAGTCGGCGGCTGCGTGGGTGAGGGCCGAGGCCGCGCGGGCGGCGTTCACCATGGCATCGGCGTCATCGAGGTAGGCGAGCACGATGGGTGCGGTGCGCATGAGCGAACCGTTGCCGTCAGCACGCGGGTTCCCCTCGGCGAAGACTCGAGACGCACGCGTCATGCTGGCGCCGCTCACCCTGTGCGCACGCACGTCGGCCATCACCGCACGCGTCTGGTTGCCCGCGTCAGGTGCCGTGCGCTCCCACTGCTCGAAGCCGACCGCGATCACGTCCAAGGCGTCCGCTGTGAGCGTCCCCTGCTCCGCTAACGCCTGGGCGATGATGACGGCCATCGACGTGTCATCCGTCCACTCACCCGGCTTCCAGCCCATGTCGCCCCCGCCGGTCATGGTGATCGGCGTCGGATAGTTGACCGTGCCATGGAATTCGTAGGGCGCGCCCAATGCATCCCCGCACGCCGTGCCTGCGAACACGCCCAGTGCCCGATCTCGTTGCTGTTCCGTGAGTTCCACGTGCTCTCCCTTCACGCCGCGAGCATGAGCTCATGGCGAGTGCTGACCACCAGCGTGTGCAGGGCGCACCGATGCTCGCGCTCGTACGTGGTTTGAATTGTGAAGTACTCGTTGCGTGACCCGAAGGAGGCGGACGTCGCGTCTTCAGCGGTCTGCTGGATGGCGGCATTCATCAGATACGACGCCCAGTTGCGTACGCGGCTGCCCGGTGTCGGGATGGAGGGCACGGTCGCCACGTCCATGACGAAGCCGTCGAGAAGGGCGCCG
>DAHWFQ010000170.1:0-7692 GCA_027324895.1 Actinomycetota bacterium
GGCCTGTCGATCGTCAAGCACATCTGTGCCTCGCACGGCGGCGAGTGCGTCGTCTGGTCCCAGCCCGGCGAGGGTTCCACCTTCACCCTGCGCCTACCTGCGGCACGCGCTAACTGAGCAGCGAGTCCACGAACACCCGGGGGTCGAAGGGCGCCAGATCCTCAGCACCTTCACCCAGTCCCACGAACTTCACCGGGACACCCAATTCGCGCTGCACCGCGAAGACAATGCCACCCTTGGCCGTGCCGTCGAGCTTGGTGAGGACAACGCCCGTCACCCGCACCGCCTCGGCAAACACGCGGGCCTGCACCAAGCCGTTCTGGCCGGTGGTGGCGTCAAGCACCAGCAGCACCTCGTCCACCGGTCGCAGCTTCTCGATGACGCGTCGCACCTTCCCCAGCTCGTCCATGAGCCCCACCTTGGTGTGGAGGCGACCGGCAGTGTCGATGATGACGACGTCGGCGTCGTCCGCAACTCCGCGCGAGACGGCGTCGAAGGCGACCGAGGCCGGGTCCCCACGCTCGGGGCCACGGATGACGGCTGCGCCGGTCCGGGCACCCCAGGTGGCAAGCTGCTCAGCCGCGGCCGCGCGATAGGTATCCGCCGCTGCCAGCACCACCTGCTGGTCGAGGCCGACCAGCAGGGCGGCCAACTTGCCGCACGTCGTGGTCTTCCCGGTGCCGTTGACGCCCACCACCATGATCACACTGGGCTGACCCGTGAGGTCGAGGTCGAGCGAGCGTTCCGTCCGCAGTTCACGCAGCAGCAGGCTCTTGAGCGCGCCGGCCACATCACCGTGTTCGC
Source organism: Actinomycetota bacterium (assembly GCA_027324895.1). GTDB lineage: Bacteria > Actinomycetota > Actinomycetes > S36-B12 > UBA5976 > JAKALQ01. The sequence goes on from DAHWFQ010000170.1 coordinate 805, forward strand.
GCACCGCCTTCTTGAGTTCGCGCAGTACGCGTTCGGTGCCTTCGAGGCCGAGATCCGCTTGCAGGAGCAGGGCTTCCGCGTGGTCCCAGTCATCGTCGCTGATCGACGCACCGGTGAGCACCCCCAGTAGTCCGCGACCGAAGCCGCCCGTGAGTCGATGACGGAGGCGGCCCATACGGCCCAGCACCTGGGCCTGCTCGGCCTCGACCTCGGGCACCGACTCCGGCACGGGCTCGGGCTGCGAGTCGAGGTCCAGGGCTGGCACCTGTGCTACCGGGGTGAGGACATCTGAGGGGGCCCGATCGACCGCGGGCCCGGTCTCGTCCTGCTTGCGGCGACGGAACAGGAAGGCCATGTCAGCCCGTCATCCTGCGGCAGTTCATACCGGCGCTTCCTCATCGGCATGCTCGAGGCGCTGACTGATGACCTGGGTGACGCCGTCGCCGCGCATGGTGACGCCATAGAGCGCGTCGGCGATCTCCATGGTGCGCTTCTGGTGCGTGATGATGATGAGCTGCGAGGACGACTTGAGCTCCTCCATGACACCGATGAGGCGGCCGAGGTTCACGTCATCGAGCGCGGCCTCCACCTCATCCATGACGTAGAAGGGGCTGGGGCGGGCCTTGAAGAGCGCGACCAGGAAGGCCACTGCCGTGAGCGAACGCTCGCCACCGGACAGCAGCGACAGGCGCTTGATCTTCTTGCCCGGCGGCCGGGCTTCCACGTCGACCCCGGTGGTGAGCAGGTTTTCGGGGTCGGTGAGCAGGAGTCGGCCCTCGCCACCCGGGAAGAGGCGGTTGAAGATGAGTTCGAACTCCCGTGCCGTGTCGGCGAAGGCCTCCTCGAACACCTGTTGCACTCGATCGTCGACGTCGCGGATGATGGTCTGCAGGTCGGCGCGCGAGCGTTTGAGATCATCGAGTTGCTCGTTGAGGAAGCGGTGACGCTCCTCGAGGGCCGCGTACTCCTCGAGCGCCAGCGGATTCACACGACCGAGCAGATTCAGCGCACGCTCCGCCGTCTTGAAGCGCTTCTCCTGCTGGGCCCGAACGTAGGGATAGGGCTGTGGCTCGGGCGCATCGGGATCGACCTCGTCGCCGGGGGCCGGTGGTGAAGGCGGCACCAACTGGTCGGGGCCGAATTCGGCGATGAGCGTCTCGGCGTCAAGGCCGAGTTCCTCGAGCGCACGATTCTCCATCGTCTCGATACGCAGGCGCTGCTCGGCACGCGCCATTTCATCGCGGTGCACGGAGTCGACCAGGCCCTCGAGTTCCGCGGACAACTCACGTCCGCGGGTGCGCAGCGTCGCCAACTCGGTGTCGCGCGCGGCGCGTTGCTGCTCGGCACGAGTGCGGGCTTCGCCGGCGCTGTGAAGCGAGACTTCGAGATGCGAGAGCACATAACGGGCCGCGGAAAGCACAGCCGCCGCAGTGGCCGCTTCGCGGGCCCGACGTTCTCGACGCTCGGCAGCGCGCCGACGTGATTCGCGTTCGTCACGCGCTGCGCGTTCCAGGGTTTCAGCACGTGTGGCGGTGGCGCGATGGCGTTCCTCACCGGTTCGCACCGCGAGGCGCGACTCGACTTCGGAGGCGCGCGCTGCCTCCAGCGCTGCAGCCAACTCCTCACGCCGGGAGGTGTCGGGGTGTTCCTGCACCGGCTCGGCGTCGAGTTCCTCGACGCGCCTCTCGAGATCGGCCAGCGTCGCAAGGTCGGATTCCCGGGCCTGGCTTGAGGCCTCCAGCGCCCGCTGCAGGCGCTCGCTCTCCGCGCTGGCCGCACGCGAGACGGACGCGAACTGCCCCAACTGCTCCGCGACCGCAGCCATCGTGGCATCGGATTCGTGGAGTGAGGCCAGTGTGCGCTCGACGTCGATCTCTGCCGCGTTCACGCGTTCCTGCGCCGCTGCCAACTCGAAGCGCAGGGACTCACGCCGGTGCAGCACCGACTCGAGCTGGGTCCTGGCCTCACCCAGCGCTGACTGCACCTCCAGCAAGCTCTGCGCGTGCTGTGAACCGCCAGCCACCCGGGTGCGGGAAAGCAGGTCGCCGCCGCGCGTGACGGCGATGATGGATGGGCGTTCCCGAACGATGGAGCGAGCCGCCGCCAGATCGGGCACGATGACGACACCGCGCAGCAGGTTGCGTACAGCGCTGCGCACACTGGCGGGTGCTTCGACCACCTCGATGGCCGCGATGTGATCATCGGGCAGGCGATGCGTGACTTGCTCGCCGCCCATCTCATTGGCGCTGGCCAGCAGGAGGGTGGCACGGCCGCCCTCGCCATCGCGCAGGTGCTCGATGGCGCGGATGGCGCCGTCAAGGTCTTCCACCGCCACAGCGTCAGCTGCATCCCCGAGTGCCACTGCGATGGCGGCCTCATAACCGCTGCGAACCTGCACCAGCGCGGCGATGGAACCCAGCACGCCGGAGAGTTGCGCACTGGCGGCGAGCAGGTTGGCGCCGCCGTCCTGACGCGAGAGCGCCATGGAGAGCGCCTCCACGCGGGCCTCGAGGCCAGCGCGCTCGCGATCGCGGTCGGCGTCGTCAGCGCGCAGCGCATCGAATGCGGCCTGGGCGGCTTCCAGCGCCTGCAGTGCCGCTTCGTGCGCGTCGTCGAGGCCGGCCTCACCGACCGTGATTCCCGCAACCTGCGTCTCCAGCGCTGCGAAATCCTGCTTGGCCTTGAGTGCTCGCTGCTGGGCGTCGGCGATCTGGGCACTGAGCCGTTGGCGTTCGGCATCGCGCGCCTCGATGCGCTGGCGTGCCGTTTCCACCTGCCCCATGAGATGGGTGCGACCGTTACGACGGTCGGCGGCGGCACGCTCGGCCTCGGCCAGGCGACGGGTCTCGGTGGTGAGCGCGGCCTCGGCCTCGGCCCGCAGACGCACCGCGGCCGACAGCAATGCGCGGTCGGCTTCCACTTGTCTGTGCAGGTCAAGTTCCTCGGCGCGAGCGGCCCTGGCCTCGGCGTCGAGTTCCTCGGGATCGCGACCCTTGGCCTCGTCCTCTTCGGGTGTCAGCACGCGCACACGATCCGCAGCCAGCGAGGCGGTGCCGAGGAAGCGCTCTCGCAGGCTGGAGAGACGGAACCAGGTGTCCTGCGCCGTGGCCACCAGGGGGGCATCGGCCTGCAGATCCGCTTCGATGACGGCTTCGCGTGACTGCACGTCGGCCAGCGCCTGCTCCACGGCCTCACGCCGCTCACGCAGCGCGGTCTCGTCGGCCACCTCGGCCTCCAGGCTGGCACGCAGCTGCAGCAGATCGTCGGCCAGCAGGCGCGAACGCGAGTCCCGCAGATCGGTCTGGATCACCTGGGCGCGGCGGGCCACCTCGGCCTGCTTGCCCAAGGGGGTGAGCTGGCGTCGGAGCTCCGTGGTGAGGTCCTGCACGCGGGTGAGGTTGGCCTGCATGGCCTCCAGTTTGCGCAGCGCCTTCTCCTTGCGCTTGCGGTGCTTGAGCACGCCAGCAGCCTCCTCGACGAAGCCGCGTCGCTCCTCGGGAGTGGCATGGAGGATGGTGTCGAGCTGGCCCTGACCCACGATGACGTGCATCTCGCGCCCGATACCGGAGTCGCTGAGCAGCTCCTGCACATCGAGCAGGCGGCAGGCGGTGCCGTTGATCGCGTATTCGGAGCCGCCGTTGCGGAACATGATGCGCGAGATGGTGACTTCGGCGTATTCGATGGGGAGTGCGCCGTCAGCGTTGTCGATGGTGAGGATGACCTCGGCACGTCCCAGCGGCGCACGACCGGCGGTGCCGGCGAAGATGACGTCCTCCATCTTGCCGCCGCGCAGCGACTTGGCGCCCTGCTCGCCCATGACCCAGGCCAGGGCGTCGACAACATTGGACTTGCCGGAGCCATTGGGGCCGACCACGGCCGTCACGCCCGGTTCGAATTCCAGCGTCGTGGAGGAGGCAAAGGACTTGAATCCGCGCAGGGTGAGGCTCTTCAGGTACACCCGGGCCTCCCTTCGCAGTTCGGCCAACACTATCGGCCAGACTCACGCCGAGTGCAGGAGTCGAGCTGGCCCTCGATGGCCTGCAGAAACACCGACGGCCCGCGTTGGCGGGCCGTCGGGTTGCTCGGTGGCCAGGGGCGGGGTCGAACCGCCGACCTTCCACTTTTCAGGCGGACGCTCGTACCAACTGAGCTACCTGGCCGAAGCGGCGCAATCCTAGGGGAAGGCCGTGAATCGCGGCCAATCGGTCAGATGGCGTGCGGCAGCTGCGGACGTGACTCGCCGCCCAGCAGCGCCTCGACGTCCGAAGCGCGATAGCGGCGATGACCGCCCAGAGTACGTACGTACTGCAATTTGCCGGCCTGCGCCCAGCGCGTGACCGTCTTGGGATCGACCCGGAACATGGCCGCAACTTCACGCGGCGTCAGCAGGCGTTCGGGATCCCTTGCCATCGGCCACCTCCCCATAAGCGCCCGGCACCCGTCAGGGGTGCGCGCTGCTTAGGGAGTGTGCCAGCCCAAGTGCTCCGAACCAAGGGCCAAAGGGGCAATTTCCACCAATGGGGACATTTGCCCCGTGGCCGCCGAATGACGGCACCCTGCAAAACGGATATTCTTCGCGCACGACGAAACGATCATTCATGCACGAGCGAGGGGGCTGAGCCATGGGGCGCGGCCGGGCCAAGGCAAAGCAGCAGAAGGTAGCCCGCGAATTGAAGTACGGCGGGCCCGACACAGACCTCAACCGGCTGGCAGCGGAGCTCTCTGCGGAACGGGCATTGCACCCGCATTCCGACTTCCCCGACGATGAGGCGGACGAGGACAAGTACGCCGACTGGATCGATGAAGACGCTGAGGATGACGACGAGGTCGTCGACGAGGACGATCAGGACCGCCGCTAGGCGCATTCCCAACCGTGCAGGGCGTCGACCGTGAGGTCGGCGCTCAGGCTCTGCATGCGCTATCCGAGCGGGTGGTCCCCCACCAGCGTCACGGCGCCACCCTTGCCACCCTTGGCCTCGGCGTCACCACGTTCGCCTTCCTGCCGCTCGCGAATGCGGCCGGCCACCCAGGCCTCGAGGCCGCGCGCCTGCAGGCGGGCCACCGCAGCGGGCGCCGAGTCCGCCGACACCACGGCGAACATGCCGATGCCCTGATTGAGCGTGCGCTCGAGTTCGTGCCGCTGCACGTGGCCCAGTTCCCCGATCAGGCCGAAGATGGCTTGCGGTGTCCAGCTGGCACGGTCGATGTCCACGGCCACGTTGGCCGGCAGGACCCGGGCCAGATTGGCGGCCAGGCCGCCACCTGTGACGTGGGAGAAGACCCGCACCTCGACGACCGTCATGAGATCCAGGCAGTCCAGGGTGTAGATGCGCGTGGGCTCGAGCAGTTCCTCGCCCAGTGTGCGGCCCAGCACGTCCACGTGACGGTCGAGGGCCAGCCCTGCGTTGCGACCGGCCACGCCCAGCAGGACGTAGCGTGCCAGTGAGTAGCCGTTCGAGTGCAGGCCACTGGAGCGCATGGCGATGACGACGTCACCGATGCGGACGCGATCCGCACCCAGCATGGCCCCGGCCTCCACCACCCCGGTGCCGGCACCGGCGATGTCGTACTCGTCGGGTTCCATGAGGCCCGGGTGCTCCGCCGTCTCGCCGCCCAGCAGTGCGACGCCGGCGAGCTTGCAGCCCTCGGCGATGCCGGTGACGATGGAGGCGATGGTCTCCGGCACCACACGGCCGCAGGCGATGTAGTCGGTCATGAAGAGCGGCTCGGCGCCGACCACCACCAGGTCGTCCACCACCATGGCCACCAGATCGATGCCCACCGTGTTGTGGACCTGCAGGGCCTTGGCCACGGCCACTTTGGTACCCACGCCGTCGGTGGAGGTGGCGAGCAGTGGGCGCTGGTATCTAGTAAGCGCCGAGGCGTCGAACATGCCGGCGAAACCGCCGAAGTCGCCCACGGTCTCCGGGCGCTGCGCTGCGCGAACCGAGGCCTTCATGAGCGCGACTGCGCGCTCTCCCGCGTCCACGTCAACGCCAGCGGCGGCGTACGTCGTGTCATTCATGGTTGAGTCTCACCGGGGCTTCGAGCGAGTACTTGCCCAGCTTCTCGGCCGAGGGCAGCGCAATGGGGTACACCCCGTCGAAACAGGCGCGGCAGAAGCTCTCGCCGGCCATGCCGGTGGCCGCCACCAGCTGTTCAAGCGACGCGAAGCCCAGGGAATCGGCGTTGATGGAACGGCAGATCTGTTCCGGCGACATGCTGGTGGAGATGAGCTCGGCGCGGGTCGCAAAGTCGATTCCGTAAAAGCAGGGCCACACCACGGGCGGTGAGGATATGCGCACATGGACCTCGGCGGCGCCGGCTTCCCGGAGCATGCGCACGATGGCGCGCTGGGTATTGCCGCGCACGATGGAGTCGTCGACCACCACCAGGCGCTTGCCGTGGATCACCTCGCGCAGCGGATTGAGCTTGAGGCGGATGCCCAATTGGCGGATGGTCTGTGAGGGCTGGATGAAGGTACGGCCGATGTAGGCGTTCTTGATGATGCCCTGCGCAAAGGGGATGCCCGAGGCCTGGGCGTAGCCCACCGCCGCCGGCGTTCCCGATTCAGGAACGGGGATGACGAGGTCAGCCTCGACGGGATGTTCCTTGGCCAAGCGCCTGCCGATCTCGGTGCGCACCGCATGCACGGTATGGCCGGAGAGCACGGAGTCGGGGCGGGCCAGATACACGAATTCGAAGAGGCAGCCCTTGGGCTCGGGCTCCGCGAACTTGGTGGAGCGCAGGCCGTTCTCGTCGATGGCGAGCAACTCACCGGGCTCGATATCACGCACGAAACTGGCACCCACGATGTCAAGGGCAGAGGTTTCGCTCGACACCACCCAGCCGCGCTCCAGTCGTCCCAGCACCAGCGGCCGGACGCCT
>DAHWFQ010000204.1:0-4917 GCA_027324895.1 Actinomycetota bacterium
GTGCTCGATGAGCGGAACCAGGCATTCCTCCGACACGCGAACCCCTGGGCGCTGCGCAACATCATCGAGAAGCTGAACGAGGCCGTCGAGCGTGGCCTGTGGGCGGAACCGGATGCGGAGATCCTGGAGGCGATGAGGGACGTCTACCTCGAAGTGGAAGGGCAACTCGAATCATGAGCGGCGAATGGGCACGTCCGGTTCCGCTGGTCGGTGACGTCTCGAGCGCGGAGGAACGCAAGGCGGATCCGCAGGGGTGGGCCATGGGTGCCGACATCCAGGCGGCACTGGACGCCGTCATCGGCGCCCGGCGGGACATCAGGCGCTTCCGCGCCGATCCCGTCGATCAGCGACTCGTGGAGCAGGTGCTGGCTGCCGGGCACCAGGGTCCCTCAGTGGGGCATTCGCAACCGTGGCGGTTCATCGTCATCCGCGATCAGGTGACCCGCGACCGGGCGGCCCATATGGCCGATCGCCTACGACTGGTGCAGGCGCAGCAACTGGCGCCAGACCGCGCAGCGCGCCTGCTCGACCTCAAGCTCGAAGGACTGCGGGAGGCGCCGGTGGGCATCGTCGTGGCCTGCGATCGTCGTACGCCGGCGATGGGCGTCCTCGGCAGGGCCACCTTCACCGACACCGACATGTGGTCGTGCGCCTGCGCCATCGAGAACATGTGGCTGACAGCGCGGGCCAGGGGCCTGGGCCTGGGTTGGGTGACGCTCTTCGACCCGCCCGAGTTGGCGGCCCTCTGCGGCCTCCCGGACGGCGTGGAGACCCTCGGCTGGCTCTGCCTGGGCTGGCCCGACGAGCGCCCACCGACACCGGGCTTGGAGCGCGCCGCGTGGTCCTCACGCCTGCCCCTGCAATCCGTGGTGCTGCATGAACGTTGGCCGGCAGACGGCGAGGACGCCCCTGCGCAGCCGACGGGTCACCTGCGCGGACCCAGCCAGCAGCGCCTGGTGGCCGCAAGCGACGGTGCCGATGCACTGCTGAGCCCGCCCGAGTCGCTCGGTGTGCTCGACCGCGCGCTCACCCGGGTGACCGCACTCCGCGGGCCGGGCCTGGAGGGCGGGACCCTCGTGCTGGTGGCGGCGGACCATCCGGTGGCGGCACTGGGTGTGAGCGCCTATCGGACGCAGGTGACCCGCGAGGTGGCCGAGGCTGCAGTGGCAGGGCTCTCCATGGGTGCATCCGCAGCCACCTCAGCCGGGCTCGACCTCGTGGTGGTCGATGCCGGTGTCGAGGGCACACCACTGCCCGGCACGCTGCAGGCTCGTCCGCATGACGGACGCGGGGATCTCGTCACGACAGACGCACTCACGCCTGCCGACACCCAGCGGCTGCTGGACGAGGGCCGGGCCGTCGGCGTCCGCATCGCCGCTCGTGGTCTGGTGGCGCTCGGCGAGATCGGCGTCGGCAACACCACGGTGGCGGCCGCGCTCACCTGCGCCCTGACCGGCCTGGAGGCCGTGGACGCCGTGGGCCTGGGGTCGGGTGCGGACAGCGCCATCGTCGCCCGCAAGGTCGAGTTGGTGACCGCTGCCCTGCAGCGGAGCGGGCCCGCGCTGGATGCATCACCCACGCCGGCTGCACACGCGCTGCTGGCACTCCGCATGCTCGGCGGTCCGGAGTTCGCCTTCCTCACCGGAGTGGTCCTCGGTGCCGCGCAGACGGGCACGCCCGTGGTGCTCGATGGGCTCGCGGGGTCGCTGCCGGGCCTGCTCGCCACACACATGGAACCGGCCGTGCAGGCACACCTGCTCGCCGGCCAACAGTCCCGGGAACGCGGGCATGCGGTCGTGCTTCAGGAGCTCGGGCTCGAGCCCCTGCTCTCGCTGCGCCTGCGTGCTGGTGAGGGCGTCGGCGCCTGCCTGGCCTCGTCGCTCGTGCTGCAGGGCATGCGCATGCGGCGGACTGTCGCACGCACCAATCAGGTCAACACCGGTCAGGCTTCGGACAACGCGTAGACGTCCATGATCCAGCCGTGCTCCGCGCGCAGACGCGCGCGCAGCGCGGCGATCTCGTCGATGACGTCACCCAAGCGGCCGCTGAGCAGCGCCTCCTGCGGCAGGCCCAGATACGCACCCCAGTGGATGCGCAGATCCGGCGCCCGCTCGACCAGGTCGCGGCAGGCCAGCGCTCCGTCGAGCATGACCACGAAGGTGCCGTGGCCAGGCGCCCACTCCGCGATGAGCCGACGGCCGGTCGTGACATGGATCGGTTCGCCGACCGCGTGCAGCACCACACCGTGCGCTGCCGCCAACGCCTGGAACGCCGATATGCCGGGAACCACGCGCACGTCGATCGCCATGCGACGGCCGATGTCGTCGACGATGCGGATGGTGCTGTCGTAGAAGGCGGGATCGCCCCAGACCAGGAAGCCGACGACGGCTCCGGCAGGGAGTGCCGCCATGGCCTGGGCATAGAGGTCGGCGCGCCGCCTGTGCCAGTCCGCCACGGCGGCCGTGTACGCGCCGCCGGTGCGCCCTTGGTCGCTCCCGCGTTCAGGATCCGCCACCGTGACGAAGCGGTACTCGTGACCGGGTGCGATGTGCGCCTCACAGATCGCGCGGCGCAGCGCCACCAGCTCCGACGTCGTGTCGCCCTTGTCCGCGACCAGGAACACGTCGACCTCATTCATGGAGGCGATCGCCTGCTGGGTGAGGAATGCGGGCGAGCCGGCGCCGATGCCGATGATCCGCACCTTCCGGGCGAGCCCTGACGCGCTCATGCGCCCTTGCCGGCCAAGGCCCGTTCGAGCAGGGCCTCCAGATCGAGGTGGCTGCTGACGGCATCCGCGAGCGCATCGATCATGCGCTCCCTGCGTGCTGCGAAACCTGCCGCACCGGGCCGTGGGGTCCAGGTCGACTCCGCGGCGGCCGCCACCTCCGACAACCAGGCCCTGCGGAAGCCGTCGCATTCGAGGGTGCCGTGCCAGATGGTGCCGTACGTGGATCCCTCGCGGGTGCCGCCCGGGAAGGTGGGGGCGGCGCTCACGACCCCGTGATGGATCTCGTACCCGTGCACGGCATGACCGTTCCACTCGCCGGCGGGGCGCCCGAGCACCTTCTCCGCCGCGAAGCGCGTCCGCGCCTGCAGGTGCCCGAGTCCGGCGACCCGGCCGACGCTCGACTCGACCTCGTCCTCGATGGTCTCACCAAGCATCTCGTAGCCGCCGCAGATCCCGAGCACCGGTTGCTGCCGTGATACACGCTCGGCGATCACGTCCGTGAGGCCCGCACTGCGCATCCAGTCGAGGTCCGACACGGTGGCGCGCGAGCCGGGGATCACGAGCAGGTGCGCCTGCCGACAGCGCTCGGGGTCGGTCGTCACCTGCACATGCACCCCGGGCTCGGCCGCCAGCGCATCGACGTCCGTGGCGTTCGAGGCCCGGGGCAGGCGGATCACCGCCACCTCCAGTTGCGCCGGCCCCTCCGGCTGCGGCCAGTGCGCGGACGAGAGCGAGTCCTCCGCATCCAACCAGACCGCGTCGAGCCACGGCAGCGTGCCGAAGTCGCGCAGGCCGGTGCGTGCGCTGATCTCGCGGAGCCCGGGTGCGAGCACGGCGTGGTCGCCTCGGAACTTGTTCACGACATAGCCGTGCAGGAGGCGTCGATCGTCGTCGTCGAGCAGTGCCCAGGTGCCGTACAGCGACGCCAGTGCACCACCGCGATCGATGTCCGCGACGATGATCGTGGGAATCGTGAAGCGGCGCGCCAACCCCATGTTCACGTAGTCGCCGCCGCGCAGGTTGATCTCCGCCGGTGAGCCCGCGCCCTCGGCGACCACCAGGTCATGGCCGGCCTGCAACTCCTCGTAGGCCGCGAACGCGGCCTGCGCGAGGTGATGGCGCTCGGTGGCGTACTGGCCGGCCTGCAACTCCCCCGCCGGCTGGCCGCGGACGACGACGAAGGCCCGGCGATCCGAGCCCGGCTTCAGGAGCACGGGATTGTGGAGCGAAGACGCGGTGACGCCCGCCGCCTGCGCCTGCAGGTACTGGGCACGGCCGATCTCCGAGCCGTCCTCGCACACCATGGAGTTGTTCGACATGTTCTGGCTCTTGAAGGGCGCGACCCGCAATCCCGTCCGCGACCACGCGCGGCAAAGTCCCGTGACAAGCAACGACTTTCCGGCGTCCGAACTCGTTCCCGTCACCAGCAGTGCAGCCACGACGGTGAGTGTAGGGGCAGGCACGATCGGGAGCGGCTAGCGTTCGCGTCATGCCGCCCGTGCACGTGCACCTCGTTCGCCATGGTCAGTCGGAGTGGAATCTCATCGGCCGACTGCAGGGCCAGACCGCGCACCCGGGCCTCACGACACTCGGTCGCGAGCAGGCACAGCAGGCAGCCGCTGCGATCGTCGGCTTGGTGCAGGAGCCGGCGGCCATCTGGAGCAGTGACCTGACGCGTGCGGTGCAGACCGCGGACGTCATCGGCAGTGCACTCGGGCTGGCCGTGCGCCAGGACGTTGCCCTGCGGGAACAGGCGCTGGGTTCGCTGGAGGGGACGCTGACGAGCACGCTGCGAGCGGAGCAACCACCCATGGGCATGCATGTGGGCGACGTGCGCTGGGGCGGCGGCGAGAGCACGGCCGATGTCTACGCGCGCGTCGGCCGCTTCCTCGCGCGTGAACTGCCAGCGGCGCCGGAGCACCTCGTCGTGGTGAGCCATGGTGACACCATCCGTGTGGCACGCGCCTGGTTGCAGCGACGATCGCACAGGGATCTCGAATGGGATGAGATCCGGAACGGCATGGTCGTCACGGTCGTCGTGCCCGATGCCGCGGCCCTGAGCCGGTAGCCGGTTCGGGTCTGTTGCCGGGCCCGGCCTGGGTGGCGCCCGGGCCGGTCGCTAGAGTCGGCCGCACAACCACGGGAGCCCCGGGCAGGGGCTGAGATCAAGCTGACGCCGCTTGGACCGT